>JAUIJQ010000142.1 GCA_030431165.1 Rhodothermia bacterium
CTCGCTGTTTCGCGAACTGCGTCTGGATCGAACACGACGACATCAGCTCGAAAGCCGGCCGCGATGGTGCCCCTGTCATCCAGGCCTATGGTAGAAGCCGGCAGCGACGTCATTTTCCGAACGGCCTCCGGGAGGGATAGCAAGCCCATTTCCCGGACGTGGTGTTCGATGACGCGCGCAAACGTGCCGTGACCACGAGGATGATATCCGGTCAGACTTCCGTCGGATGAAAACATCACGTGGGGATCCTGGGCAAGTCGGTTTTGCAGTGCTTCGTTCATTACGAAGTACGCCGCGGACGCTCCATCTGGACCAAGGTCGTCGATCAGGACGTCCTCGAACGGCTTCTCGAGTTCGTTCGAGACCTCGGCCAATGTCAGTCCCGAGAAACGACCCGTTCCGATGAGTGTGGCCTCGGGCCCGTTTCTCAATGTTACGCGTCGTCGCAGGTAGTCGGCAAGTTCGTCGCGGCGCGTCTGCACCACGTCGCGATAGTCATTCGGAGGTCGGGCCCAGAGAGGGAAGACGATCCCAATGCCGGTGTAGCTTGCCGTGTACGGGTAGGTATCTGCGGTGACCTGTACGCCGGATGCACGGGCGCTGTCCAGCACCGCGAGGATCTCTTCGGCCCGATCTGAGCCTTTTCCGTAGACCGACTTGATGTGGGAGACGTGCACGGCGGCGGGCCCCGCGAGGTCGAGCAATTCGCGAATCGCACCCTCCAGCGCGTCGTCGTCTTCAGTACGCAGGTGGCTCATGACAGGCTTTCCTGCCTGGCCCGCGGCATCCGCCAATTGCCTGAGCTCGGCGCGCCCGGCGTACGCACCGGGGGTGTACTCGAGGCCGGTTGACAGGCCGAATGCACCGTCGTCGAGCTGGCGGCGCAGGAGCGCGGTCATCGAATCGATCTGGGCTGGATCGGGCTCAGGATTGTTGCCGACACCGGCAAGGCGCCTAAGTGTCCCGTGTCCGACAAATGTTGCGACGTTGACAGACGGCCCGACACTATCAACGGCGTTGAACCATTCATCGAGATTCGTTACACCGGGGCTCCCTCCGTCCTGGCCGAGCACAATCGTCGTTGCACCCATGGAGAGGAAATTTGCCATGGCCGGCGAGCCGATGGGATTGCCGTGAGCATGAGGGTCGATGAAGCCCGGCGCGACCACCCTGCCCGCCGCATCAACAACGCTGGTCGCAACGACGCGTTCGGAATCAACGCGGCCGACATAGACGATCTCGTCGCCTCGAATCAGAACGTCAGCACGAACGGGGTCAGATCCCGTGCCGTCGACAACCATCCCGCCGGCTATCAGCACATCGAACGAATTATCGCCGGCAATCAACGCTTCGAAGCGTGCATCGCGGGATGAGCACGCCGAAAGAGCAACCGCCAACACGAGCGCGAGCAGGCCCGCTCGCCCGGCGGGTCGAATCATATTCATCAGTACACCTCGTTGAGGTTCGCGGCACAGATCCCCCGAAGCCTGGTCGCCCGCAAAAAGGTCCCGTCCGCGCGTGGGGTACGTGAAGATAGAAACCAGAGTGGACACGCATTCACGCAGAAACGATCTTCCAGACGCCAATCGGGCCCATTCTGACTGCAAACGCCGGCCACGCCCAATGAAGAATCTCTACGACCGCGACGTCTACGACGGTGTCGTTGAACGAATCAGCAAACTATCAGCGGAAACCCAGCCTCAATGGGGCAAGATGTCGGTGGGCCAAATGCTGGCACACTGTGCCGAAGTTGGCGAGGTATTTACCGGAGACAAACCGCTGACGGGCACGCCGTTCATAGCGAAACTGCTCAAAGGAGTTATCCGCAAGGGTGTTGTCAGCGAAACGCCCTACAAACACTCACTCCAGACCCATCCTCAATATCGAATCACAAGCGAGAAGTCGTTTGACCAGGAGCGGTCGCGCCTGCTCGACAATGTCGGGAAGTTCTTCGCCGAAGATCAGAGCGAAGGCGCAAAGCGGGTGCATCCGCTATTCGGCACAATGACCCCGGCCGAACGAGGATGGGCCATGTATAAACATCTGGACCACCACCTTACGCAGTTTGGCGTGTGAGCAGCCGGACCGGGGTTCTGCTCGATGACCGACGTGTGGCTGCCGCAAGCTGTGGGCAAAAGACCAGCCAGCGAGACAGGAGTGCCTGAACGTGACCCGGTTGCACAGAACGTAACGGCTGTCGCAGACAGTCCCGCGATGCCGTGTACAACCGATCAAGTGCAGCGGCCATCCGATACGATTCGATAAAGCGGTCGATCGATACGAGTGCCGCGCTCGTGTCGGACCCGACATCGAACTGTCCATCGTCAACCGCCGCCAGTTTTTGGGCCATCCGAAAGAATCGCTGTGCGAGTGTGAGCTGCCTGTCGGACCAATCCAGCGGCCGCGACGGGTTTATTCCCGCCAATACGGATAGCCGCAGCGTATCCGCCCCGTAAAGACCCAGTAGCGCGTCCATGTCGGGGCCGTTGCCGTAGCGCTTACTGATCTTGTGACCAGCCGCGGTCACAACATCGTGCCCGTGATAAAAATCGATCGGTTCGGGCCTTGGCGTGTATCCGCGCTGCCACAGGAAGCGACCAACAAAACGGTACAGCGGGAGGTAGGCATACGTGTCGTAGCCGGCATGAAAGTGCACCTCTCGCGGTGGGTCGTCGCGCCACAGCACAAACGGGTTTACGTCACCCGGCGTCCATTGTCTTGCGCCCGCGTAGAAACACCATGCGTCGTCAAAGAAGCAGTCGAGCGTTCGATCAACCAGCCTGGCCCGACGGCCACAGCGGTCACAATAACTACTACCCGAGCCGCCGTGTACCACGTGAAGGACCGGCAGGTCGGATGACCGAACGGGCGCGATGCCACACGAGGGACAGTCAACAGCCGGAACGGGCGTACCCCAACCATGGTTGCGACTAACCATCCAGTCGCTGGCGGCGCCGTCGCCGGACTTGGAGATCGCGGTGCGCCCATCGGCCATTGCAGTGTCCAGGAGCTTGCGACTTCTGGCACTCCATCCTCGCAAAGCGTCGATCCCACGTACAAGCTCGTTGTGATACGCAGACGTTCGGATGTAGCACTGGCGCTCACGCCGCCGCGCGACAGCCCCCGCGCATCGCCAGCACCTTCCATTCTCTGATTGCAACGATGCGAGCGCACTATCACAGGTGGGGCAGTAGAGAACCGGGGCGCACTCCCAGTGGACAAGTCCGGCGGACCAAAGCTCCAGAAAGAGCCACTGCGTCCAACGGTAGTACCCTGGATCAGACGAACTCGGCGGATTTGACGAGTGGCTGAGCCCGAGCTGGATGAACTGTTGTTGAATGCGATCTGTGTTGGCGCGCACGGATGCCGCCGCCGCGCGTATGCCCTGATCGGTGGTCGTTGGCGGACCGGCATTGGCTTGCCCGAAAGCATCAAATGCGGTCACGTATCGGCATCGCTCACCGCGGAGCCGCAGCCACCGTGCCCGAACGTCACCAAGGACGTAGTTCCGAGCGTGGCCAACGTGAAGCGACCCGTTGCAGAACGGCGCCGAATCAAAATTGAGGAGCCAATCCGAAGCCATAGTGTGCACGCCCGACGGGAATCGAACCCGCGCCTCCGGGTCAACAGCCCGGCACTCTTAGACCCGCTTCTGCGGTTGCGCAGTGTACAGGGTCGGTGCTCCTGATTTCCCCCGTTCGGGGGCATTGACCGAACGTTGTAGATCGCTCACACACGTCCCATCCGCACTCCATACATGGAAGGTCGTTAACCATTAAGCTACGGGCGCAATTGTTTGTTTGGCCCAAGCTAGCGGATGCAACGACTGGTGCCGGAAGCTTGCCCTCCAATCGTCTCAATCAGCAGGCGAACTGTCTAAATCACGACTTGAACTCAACATCCATCGTGAGCGTGTGCGTCCCCGATTCGTCGCGGGTAATCATGACGCTTCCGGTTACGCCGGCGAGGTCACCCGTCCCGGAGCCGGGCACGATTCGACCAAACGTGTGCGGTTCGGTACCGCCTCCAGACAATCCGCCGTGCTGGATAACGAACGAGCCCTCCCGCCCCAGCAGCTTGCCGGTCACGCGTTCTGAAGCAACGTAGCCGGCGCCGAGCAGGTAGTCGGCGGGATCAGCCTGACACATCAGGACCTCCGCCGTGCTTGTTGCTTCCAGATCACCTCGAAACGACTTTTCAACGGTCGCGCGGCTCAAGTGCGGAGCGTTGGCGGGCTCATCGTAAGCGTGCTGATCCCATCGAGTGACATCAAATCCGGCGATTGCCTTTGGCATGGTCTGGTCTTGCTGTGGTTTATCTGATCGACCGGAATGGTACGGATTGGCCACACATTCAGTTCGATCTATCGATCCGTTCCGGGCTCACTGTGCGCTTCATGCCGACATGCGATGGCTCAAAGCCCAGGTTGCTGTAAAAGCGTGCGGCCTCGGGTCGCGACTTGTCGGTTGTAAGCTGAACGAGCCGACAACCGGCGTCTTGGGCGCGACGCAAGGCATCCTGAATCAGCGTCCTGCCTACGCTGCGTCCGCGCATGCTGCGCAGTACCCTGACCCCTTCGATCTGGGCGCGTGTGGCCCCGGCACGCGACACACCGGGAATAATGACGAGTTGGAGACATCCGACGATGTGATCTGCCGCGGTGGCAACAAGCAGAACGTTTCCCGCCTGTTGTCTCATGGCCTGAAACGCCGCGATATACTCCGGCGCCACGCCATCCGGAATGACGCGCTCTCGCCCTGCACCGAGTGCATCGTCAGCGAGCAACGCCACGACAGCTTGAAGGTCAGCTTCTGTTGCCTCCCGCACCAGGATATCGTCGTCGGCTGCCATTGTCAGTGTGCGCGCCCCAGCCAGGCGTCCAGCGTTGCGCTCTGGGCCGCGCTTGCACCATCAAGGGGCTCCATGACCGTTTCGATCGGAGCTTTTCCAACGACGATTTCAGTCGTAACGGTTTCGCCATCTCGATCAGCCCTCAGGGCAACGCGATCACCCGGCTGATACTGCGCGAAGGCGGATCCAAGCGCTGCCTGGTCGGCGACCTGGGCGTCACCAACCGCAACCAGCACGTCTCCCGACACGAGGCCGGCCGTACCGGCGGCACCAGCGGGATCAATGCCGAGGATCTTCAGTCCGTCCAGGTACACCCGCATCCAGCGAGTCGGATCTACGCCCGCACGTTCGACAATCGACAAGCCCGCGTGCGCGAGATGCGCATTCCAATCGACATCTTCAACGCCCGCAATGTGCCGCTCGTAGAACGAATCAAACGAAGAGCCCGAGACCTCAGCGAGCGCGCGCTGGAATCCGTCCTCCGGCACGCCGCGGTCCCTTTCGGGATACTCGGCGTACAAATATCTGAATACGTCATCAAGGGACTTCTCCCCGTTTGTTCGGCCCCGCAATTCCAGATCAAGCGCCACACCCAGCGCTTTGCCCGCCGTGTAGAACGAGTAGAACGTATTCGGCGGAGCATCTTCCTGTTTCGACCAGCTGTCAAAACTGGACATCGCCACCGAGGTCACCTTGCGGGCGGGGTTGTTGTGGAATGATCCGATAGTGCCCGCAAGTCCGGAGAGGAATGCCTCCTCGCTGATCAGCCCTGCACGTACCAGAGCAACGTCGGCGTAGTAGTCTGTGATTCCTTCGAAGATCCACATCTGCGTGGTGTACTGCTCACGGCTGTAGTCGGTCGGGTACATCACCTCAGGCCGGATGCGCTCAACGTTCCACGCATGAAAAAGCTCGTGCGACGCCACACGAAGCAGCGCACCGTACAGACCCGATGCGTGCTCTCCACCCGTGGGCATGGACATCGCCGACGCGGGACCAAGCACGATAGATGTTGAGTTCTTGTGTTCAACGCCGTGGCCGGCGGGGGTAGGCGGCACGTGATACATGAACAGGTAGCGATCAAACGGCACCACCTTCATGATGTCGGCCTGGGCCTCGACGATTGCCCTGTGGTCAGCGATCAGCCGCGCCTCATCGTACGCCCACGCACCCTGAACTGCTATGTCGATTGTTGCTCCGGCAGCCTCGAAAGAGACCATTCTCAGGTCTGGACTTACCAGGAACGGTGTGTCGACGAGTTCATGATAGTCTGCTGCGTTGAACAGGCCCGTCGCCGGATCCTGGGTCAATGCGGTCGCCACATGCCAACCATCGGGCTGCTTGAGTCGTAGCGCGACGGGTTCCTGCATGCGACCAGCCGCGTACATGAGAACAGAGATCGGATTCAGATAAGCCTCGGTCTCGTCCAGGAACGATTCGCCCGCATCGAGCACGTTCGCGTAGTTCTGGTAGGTGACGACGACCTCATCGTTCCCCATCGTGACGACGCGCCATGTGTCTTTGTCAACCTTCGCAAACGGAAGCTTGCGGCCATCGGGCGTTCGGGCCGCAAAGTTGATGACGTAGCGCGCATAGTTCTGGATGATGTATCTGCCCGGACGCCACGCCGGCATCTTGACATCCACGGTCGGTCCGGATGCACCACGTACGTGCATGGCCACATCGTAGTAATGCGTAGTGGCGTCATCCCACGAAACGTCGTACTCAACCGACGGCTGCGATGCTACAGACTGTGCAAAAAGGAGCATGAAGAACGTGAATACGAAGCTGAGCCGCGGGGCCGCCTCGGGTACAAGTGTCGGCATCGGGTACCTCGTTCAGTGGAACGATGTGAACAATAGCAATGCGGTTGATACCGCTCGTTGATCAAACGATCAAAATCAGGAAACGATTCGCGATGGCACTCCGCGATTCTATCGGATTGTGACATTCGACACCGCCATGGAGCATGAGGCGTCGCCTCTCAATCGGAATCCGACTTTGCCACCCTGCCATATCGGGCCAAACGATCCGTCATCGGTTACGTCGTGCAGCGAGACGCCGTCAACTTCAGTGCGGATGTGCGCACCCCGCTTCGAAACGTTGACGCGATACGTTACGCCAGCTTCAATCGCCGGGTCGGGTGCCGACGCGATGATATGCGCGCCCGGGTTGCGTCGAATGTTCGATCCCGGGTTACGCCGCCCATCCGGCCAGTACCGATGCAACGAAACGCTGTACGTGTTCACATGACCGCGGAGATACTCTTCGTAGTCACCCGTGCGGCTCAGCGAGGGGTGTAGCACGTCCATTCCATCAGGGCCGGTGGCGGCGAAAAAGAATACGCCGATGCACCGGTTGTTGCTGAACGAGACGTCGAAGACCCAATCGAACGTCTCGCTGACAGGTCGCTTCAACCAGACAACCATCCCGCGCCCGTCAGCATCCTCACGCAGGACAAGCGCTCCCCCATCAGCCTCAACCGTTCCGGTCCCCTCTACAATCCACGCCGTGTGGTTCTCCTCGCTCCCTTCAGCGGTAGACAGCCTGTACGCCGATGATCGACAACCCAACGCGAGGCTCGCAACGGTGCCCAGCAGGAGCGCGGAGACCACGTTAACCTTAAATGCCGCCAGGATCTTCGGCCGTTTCATGGTGCCTGAAATCCTATCCCACGTGCCATGCCGGTTGCGAGAACAACCATCGCGACGATCAAGGCGACCTGTATGTAGCTGGTGGTTGACATACCGGATGCCG
>JAUIJQ010000143.1 GCA_030431165.1 Rhodothermia bacterium
AAGCGACATTCGAAGCACGCTTCAGCTGCCCAAATCGACCTTCCTGGCGGTGTATGCAGGTTCAGTACGCCCAAACCGTGGGTGCCAGACCGCCCTCCGCGCTGTCGCGTCGGCACCCCAGCTTCACCTGGCATTCGTCGGAAACGGACCAATGAAAAGCGCCCTCATCGACGAAGCACGACACCTCGGCTGCTCCGACCGCATCCACTTCATTCCGCCAGTCGAACCGTCGACGGTCAGCGGCTTCTTGTCCACGGCTGATGTCGGCCTGAGCCTGCTGCCTGACAGCTGCCTTAACCACCAACTCGCACTTCCCAATAAGCTCTTTGAGTACGTTGCCGGCGGGGTTCCCGTTGTGGCCTCAAATCTGCCGGAGATGGCGAGGCTTATCGCGGATCACGGCGTTGGATCGTGCGTTGAGCCATCTAGTGTAGCAGCACTCCGAACCGAGTTGCTCGCGTTGGCATCCGATCGTCCGCGCCTGAATGCCTTGTCGATGAATTGCCGCCTAGCGGCGGACCTTCTGCGATGGCAATCGTACAAACCTCTGTTTGTAAACGCCTTCCTAGAACTAGAAACATTGTGATACGTCGTCTGCTCTTTGCCAGCACGCTCCTGCTCTCAAGCATGCTGCTACTCTCGGGGACCGTGCTCGTCGCTGGGGCGCAGAGTTCTACAGAAGGCTATTCCCTGTTGACGAACGCCTCTCCGCTCGTCCCGTGGGTACCTTTCGAGAACGCTGTGGACAAGGCAGAGATATCCGGAAAGAAGGTTCTTGTCGATATTTTTTCGCCATCGTGCTCGTGGTGCAGAAAGATGCAGCAGGAGGCATATACCGACTCAATGATTCTGGGGTACATCGCGACCCATTTCGAAACCGCAAGGCTTGATATCGAGGTCCTCGATGACAGCCTGTCTTATCGAGACCTGTCACTGTCATCCGGTCAGCTCGCATACGGTTTTGGGGCGTCTGGAACGCCGACCACGGTGTTCTTGATGCCAAACGGTGACTACATCACCAGGCTCCCAGGATACGCCCCAACAGATGAATTCCTGAAAGTCTTGAAGTACATCGCAACCGATGCATTCCTGAACATGTCGTTTGGGGACTTCGCCGCGACACTCAACCAATAGCCCTGGTTCGTACTTCGACGGCATGTGAGTGTCAACGGGTAGCTCAGGCGAGCGGATTGTCAAGGTCGGACTGCCAAATCCACACTTTCACACTCGCCGCCTCCCGAACCCGCCCACTTCCCTTCCGCAAATCGCGGCCGCCCCGCTCCATCGGCTGCTACGACTACTTCGGTGAATCCTGCGGCACGCATCAGGTCCTTGACTCGGTCCATCCGATCTTCGTGGCCTTCAAATGTGAGCCAACCTCCGGGTGTCAACAACGCCGCGGCGGCACGCACAATTCGATCGTAAAAACCGAGTCCGCCATCGCCGGCAAAAAGGGCGGCGTGAGGTTCAAATGCATATACGTCGCCCGCGACTTCGTTTTCTTCCCCGGCAGCGATATAGGGCGGATTGGACACAACCAGATCAACACCGGCGGGCTTCGGCTTAGCCAACCACGTCGAAACGTCATCGACAAGTACGTCGGCGCGTACCCAATCGACGTGTAGGCCGAGCCGGGCTGCATTCTCTACTGCAGCCGCCAACGCGGCCTGCGAGAGCTCAACACCACAAACCTGCGCATCCGATCGCGCCATTTTCAACGCGAGTGCGATGGAACCGCTTCCGGAACAAACATCCATCACGACCGGGGAACTCTTGCCGCGAATGAGCTCAAGCGACCGCTCAACCAGCTGCTCAGTCTCCGGACGAGGAATAAGGACTCGCCCGTCGACCGTAAGTCGTACACCATGAAACGGCATTGTCCTTGTTACGTACTGCAGTGGCCATCCGCGTGCCACGTACGCCGTGCGACGACCGATGCGACTTCGCATACGAGAATCGAGCGTTTCATCGCCGCGAGCGATAAGCTCAGCGGTCCCGGTCGATGTAACCGATGCAATTATCCAGTCCGCCATACGAGCCGGTGACGCCACAACCCCCTGAAGGGCCTCGCGAACCTCAACTCGGCATCGCGCGACTGTACGCGTATCGGCACCCGTAATCGTCCCTCTATTACCTGTCATTCGACCTCAACACTACGATAATCTTGCGCATCGTATTTTAGGGGTCTTTGGCATCAACTGGCTACCGCCTTCCACCGTATGGACAGTCTGAAAAAGCTTGAACTCTTGTCGCGCAACCTCTGGTGGTCGTGGAATCCGGATGCGCTCGATCTGTTTCGCCGATTGAACCCGGATGTATTTGTGGCATCTGGCAATAATCCGGTGGCAGCGCTGCTCGCAGCCGACGAGCGCGTCCTTCGCGACGGCCAGTTTGCCAGAAGCGTCGAGGAAGTGTACGAGCGGTTTCGATCGTACATGGACGCCCCCAATTCTCTCGGCGATGAACGATCAACGGCGTACTTCTGTATGGAGTACGGGTTGCACGAAAGCCTCCGCTTGTACGCGGGCGGACTCGGTGTATTGGCCGGCGACCACACGAAGGCGGCATCCGACTTGAAAATCCCGTTCGTGGCCGTGGGCCTGTTCCTACGCGACGGATATTTCAAACAGTACTTCGACGATAAAGGCTGGCAGCTTGCCGAATACCCGGCGGTTGACCCGACCGAGCATGTCTTTGAACCGGTCCTGGATGAAGCCGGTGATCCTCTGATGATCCAGGTCCCAATCGGACATGAAAGTATCTCTGTTCGTGCGTGGCGTGTGCAAATTGGTCGCACCACCCTGTACCTGCTGGATACCGATACGGAGCCCAACCGGTTTGAGCTCAGGCACATTACCCGCAGACTGTATTCCGGAAACCGCAAGACGAGAATCCAGCAGGAACTGATCCTCGGGGTTGGTGGCCTCCGCCTGCTCAGGGCTCTGGGCCACAAGCCGGCAGTGTACCACATGAACGAAGGCCACTGCGCCTTTGTAGCGCTCGAGCTGCTTCGCGAAAAAACGAGAGAGGGTATGTCGTGGGAAGACGCGCAAAGCTGGATCCGGTCCCGCACGGTGTTCACAACCCATACGCCTGTTTGGGCCGGCCATGACCGCTTCGATCCAGGGCTCTTCACCGAGCAGCTCCACGGCCTCGCTTCCGAGTTGGGCACCGGTGCCCACGACCTATTGCACTACGGCCGGGTTGATCCGTCGGATCATTCAGAGGCCTTCACGATGACGATCCTCGGGCTGAACTTCGCGAACAAGTGTAACGGCGTATCCAAGCTCAACGGTCACGTCGCCCGTGCCCAGTGGGCACACAAATACCCGGACAGGGACGTCTCGGAAGTACCCATCGCACACGTTACAAACGGGATCCATCTGCCGTCGTGGACCGCACCGCGAGCGATTCCGTTTTTGAATCAACACGTGCCTGGCTGGCGGGAGTCGGCTGATGCGTGGCAACGGGTGTGGGATGTTTCGGATGATACGCTTTGGGCGTACCGAAACATGCTTAGGAAGGCGCTTATTCAATACGTGAGTCAGCGCGTGCAGTCACAGTCCATGCCGCAATCGCCGAATCTCGATCCGGATGTTCTAACCATCGGCTTCGCGCGGCGGTTCGCGACATACAAAAGAGCTCCGCTGATATTCCATGATATCGAGAGAGCAGCCCGAATTCTGGCAGATATCGACCGCCCGGTCCAGCTCATCTATGCCGGCAAGGCGCATCCTGCCGATGACGACGGCAAGTGGTTCATCCAGCGCATCTTCGAAATCTCGCGCGACACGGCTTTCGATGGGCGCGTTGTTTTCGTCGAGGGTTACGACATGGAAATCGGACGGATGCTTGTGTCAGGATCTGACGTCTGGCTGAACAACCCGCGACGACCGTATGAAGCGAGCGGAACAAGCGGCCAGAAGGTTGCCGCACACGGCGGCATGAACCTGTCCATTCTGGACGGTTGGTGGCCGGAAGGCTACAACGGCAAAAACGGCTGGGCCATCGGGCAAGACGCATCGGCGTCCTACAAAGACCCTGAGATCCAGGACCCGGAAGATGCTGGATTCCTGTACGAGCTGCTGGAAAACGACGTTGTCCCGGCGTTCTATTCACGCGATGAAGCAGGCCTTCCTACAGAGTGGCTGAAGCGAATGCGCGAAGCCATGGCCATGCTGCCCTACCAGTTCAGCGCGCGCCGGATGGTCAACGACTACGTACGGGACTTCTACTTCGTCGACAAAGAAGGTGACGTCGTTGCGGCCTGACAGTGACGTCGTTGCGGCCTGACAGTGACGTCGTTGCGGCCTGGCAGTGACGTCGAATTCCAGTCAGTAGTAAGTACAGCATCGTCCTGAACCACCGTTCAGGGTGAAGGTTTTGCGCGCCTCGGGGAAATCGCGAATCTTACCGCACGACCTTGAAGGCGTCGGGCGCGTCGACGACTTCGCGCCAACGAACCGACACGCTGTCTACCCTGCTCGCTCTCGGGCCACGCTCAAGCTCCTCCAAGAGCTGGACAAGCGTGTCGCGCAGTGCAAAGGCCAACACTTCCACTGACCCGTCTCGATTGTTGCGCACCGTACCGGTGACACCCAGTCGCCGGGCCGTCCGGACGACGAACGCCCGGTAACCAACGCCCTGCACACGACCTTGCGCAGTTGCCGCAAAGTGCGCTATGGCACCGTCAGCATCCGGCGAACTATGCATCGCTCGAATCCTCAACGGACCTTCGAACGAGCGTAAGAATGCTATACGTCGCCACCAGCTCGTCCTCTTGATTCAGCACGTCAACGTGCCACTCGACGACGCCCTGTGGCTCCTCCCCTTCGCGGGGCTCCTTGGCTGTCTTCTTCTTGCAGGTCAGTCGCGCATGAATCGTGTCACCAATGTGGACCGGCTGCGTGAAGCGCAGGTTTTCGAGACCGTAGTTCGCGAGCACCGGACCTTCCGCCGGATGCACGAAGAGCCCTGCCGCAGCCGACAAAACGAAGTAGCCATGCGCAACCCGCCCTTCAAACAATGATCGGGTCGCTGCAATATCATCCATGTGCGCATAGAAGAAGTCGCCGCTGATGCCGGCAAACCGACCGATATCGGCCTCGGTGACCGTCCGTCGATGCGTCGTTAGCGTATCTCCGATCTCGAGTTCGTCAAACGTCTTTCTGAATGGATGCCGATCAGACTCGGGTCGAGCCGCGCCCACCTGCCATTCCGACGTGATCCGGGATAGAGTCGTTGGGGATCCCTGTATCGCGGTACGCTGCATGTAGTGTTTGACGCCCCTGACGCCACCAAGCTCTTCGCCGCCTCCGGCGCGACCGGGCCCTCCATGAACGAGGTGTGGAAGCGGCGAACCATGGCCCGTTGATTCAGCAGCAGAGTCAGCGTTCAGCACGAGGATTCGGCCGTGGTGTGATGCACATCCGAGTACCACTTCGCGTGCCACGTCGTCGCTTGCCGTTACCAGCGAACCCACCAGTGAGCCGCGACCGAGCTTCGTCAACGCGATTGCGTGGTCAGTGTCTCGATAGGGCATGACAGTGTTAACCGGACCAAACGCCTCAACGTCGTGCGGCGCCTGCGCAGTATCCGGTTCAGCACACAGCAACACCGTCGGGGCAACGAAGCAGCCAATCTTCAGATCGGCGTCAAGCGGGCTCAACGAACCATCTCCCCCGATCACAATCTCTCCGGCTTCCGCAAGCAGTTCAATGTTTGAGCGTACTTCGGCTCGTTGATCCTCACTCACCAACGGACCCATGTTCACCGTCTCGTTGAGGGGATTGCCAACAACTACTTGCTGGAGCTTGGACTGTAGGGCCGTGACGACCGCGTCAACCATTTCGGACGGGACAAACGTTCGGCGGATTGCAGTACATCGCTGACCCGCCTTAATCGACATCTCGTTTACGACCTCCTGTACAAACAGGTCAAACTCCGCAGACCCTGGCTGAACATCTGGCCCCAGCATCGTGAAGTTCAACGAGTCGGCCTCCATGTTGAAGCGCGTACCGCTACTAACGATGGCAGGTGTCTGTTTAAGCCGGATGCCCGTTGCAGCAGATCCGGTAAACGTGACCAAGTCCTGACCTGTCATGTGGTCAAGCAGGTCCCCGGTTCCCCCCGAAATCAACTGCAGCGCACCATCAGGCAGAATGCCGGAGTCGATCATGATGCGCACGGCGGCCTCGGTTATGTAAGACGTAACCGAGGCGGGTTTAACTATTGCCGGCATACCCGCAAGCCACGTCGCAGCAAGCTTCTCCAGCATCCCCCAGCAAGGAAAGTTGTATGCGTTGATATGAACGGCCACACCTTCCAATGGGACACAGATATGGTGGCCGACAAACGAGCCGCTACGAGAAAGTTGTTCAAGTGCACCGTCAACGAGAAATGTCTCATCGGGCAGTTCGCGGCGGCCTTTACTCGAATACACGAACAGCGTACCGATCCCCCCATCGATGTCGGTCCATGCGTCGCGCTTGGTTGCGCCACTGGCAACCGAAAGTTCGTAAAGCCCCGCCTTGTGCTTGCCCAAATGCAGCGCTAGCGCTTTGAGCATACGTGCCCGTTCGTGGAACGTCATTCTTCGCAGCGAAGCGCCCCCGCGATCACGGGCATAGTTCGCCATTCCCGCAAAGTCGAGTCCGGCACTCGACACCTTCGCAACCGGTTCTCCCGTCACGGCGTGGTGTATCTCGCGAAAACCACTGTCACCATGATGCCACCGCCCTTCTGCAAACGATTCTACCTTGATCATTGGCCGCTGGTCTCCTTCCACGTTTTGTACGTAATGGACTGCTTGGGTCTATCGGATTCTTCTTCTCTTAGCGGGTCACACGCTCGTAGCGAGTCGCGCAGTGCACTTGGCAACGTCTGGTATAGTCGTGTCCCCTCGGTTTTCCATGCGACGCGTTCATCCGACATATCCTTGACAACGCGGGCAGGATTTCCAACGACGATCTTCCTCGGCGGGATGATCGTGTCTGCCGGCACAAACGCCAATGCGCCGATCAGCGACTCGTCACCGACGACGACATTGTCCATCACCACGGCATTCATCCCTACCATCGCATTCCGTCCAATCTCGGCACCGTGAATCACGGCGCCGTGACCGATATGGGCGGATTCCCTAAGTAACACGCTCACCCCGGGAAACATGTGAATCGTACAGTTCTCCTGGACATTGCATCCGTCTTCGATCCTGATTTCACCCCAGTCGCCGCGTACAACAGCGCTTGGACCGATGTACACATCGCGTCCGATAATCACGTTGCCGATAACGGTTGCGTTGGGGTGAACAAACGCGGACTCATCGACCACCGGACGAAAGCCGTCAAACTGAAAGATGTTCGCCATGTGTCGGAATATATTCCACGATTATGCTGGTTCTCGGACTTATTGGTTGCGCCTGGACTCGCTGGCTGGACTCGCTGGCTGGACTCCCTTCTTATTCCTGAACGCGTTCGATGACCGTGGCCATACCCTGGCCGACGCCGACACACAGGGTGCACAGCGCATAGCGCGCGTCTTGTTCTTCCAACTCGTGCAGCGCGGTGAGGAGTAGCCTTGCACCACTCATTCCGAGGGGATGGCCAAGC
>JAUIJQ010000144.1 GCA_030431165.1 Rhodothermia bacterium
TACGCTTATGTGAAGCTGTCGAACTGTGATGCTGTCGAACTGTGGAGCAGTGCAACTATGAGGCACGGCAACCGTGAAGCCGCGAAGATTCGGGTCCCGCCGGCGCGAAACCAGGACCGGCGTGGCCCGGAATCTGCTACCTGCGGTGGTCGTGATCGCGACGCTTATCTGGCAACAATGAGAGACCCTGTGGCCACTTCTTTACCGCCCGGGCTTTGTGCTACCAGCCGGTAGAAGTAGGTGCCACTCGGCAGTCGGGAACCGTCAACCGGGATGGCTTGCTGCGAACCACCTGGAACCGTGCCCGCGTCAATGCGCGTGACCGTCCGCCCCAGCAGGTCGAAGACTTCAAGGTGTACTTCAGAGAAGACAGGAACGGAGAACGCTACGTGCGTCGTCGAAGAAAATGGGTTCGGATAATTTCCGACCAGCTCCAGACCACGGTCCACGCCGCCGGGACTATCCACTGACGTAACCGTCCCGCGCACAAACGTCGTCTGGATTACGGGACCAACCGTGTACCGGGATCCGTCAGACGTCACGACTCGATGGAATACGGAAACTGGCGACTGGATGGGCACGCCACCCGCCTCGTTTGCAGTAAGCGCATCGAAGAGCGCGGCGGCTGACGCCATGGTCAACGGAACCACGGTGCTATCAATGCCCAGTTCGAGCGTTGACAGATACAGATCGTTCGAAAACCCGGGACGGGTCGAAAGCTGCCAGAAATAGGTCACCTCGTCCCCATCCGCATCGTCTACTTTGTCAAGCGTGACTGTACCCAGGTACAAGTCAGGATCTAGTGGGTCTTCCCCCACACCGCCACCGATAACCACTGTCGAACCGTCGGTCGGTTGTAGCACCCGCGACGGTGGTGGCGCCGCGTTCTCATATCCTCGAAATCTGCCGCGCAGTGCATCTGATGCACGACTGGTTTCGACAACGACGGATATCCGACCAGACGACATCTCCGAAAGCCAGTCCATGCTTTCCATTGGCACAACCTGATCGATGCCGCCGTACAGGGCTGATTCACCGGTATTCCAGAGCCACGCAAATTCTTCGCTGCCCGTGCCGCCCGAGACTTCGCGTAGCAACGCAACACGCGTCCAGTTTGATGCGAGTGCATTGAAATAACCGACGATCCGGAGGCCACCGTCAGTGACAAAAGCGCGCAGCCCTCCCCGACCAACCGGATATCCCTGCACAAAGCTGGTCAGCCGTGTCTCAAAGTAGTCGGCCGGTGTCGACGCCAGTAGCGGTCCGTTGATGGACTCGGCTGGTGTAAGACTTTCGGTACGCACCTGCACAAACAGTTGCCCGTCGTCAAGTGCTTCCTCGAGTTCAGTCGTCAGCGGCACCGACGTCTCGAACCCGCCGGTCTCGCCCAATGCGAGTGCCAGGTTGCGCACAAACGTGCCGCCCGTAAGTGGGTCGCCCTGATACAGGTTGCTACTGTGAGAAATATCGAAGTTGCTGGACGCGCCTCGGTAGGCGACTATCAATTTCAGGTCGTCGCCAACGACAAAGCCATGAACGGTGCCTTTGCTGGCTTCTGCTGTTGCGTATGCCGGGCCGACGAGGCGAGCTTCGAAGGCCCTGGTGACCCCGTCTTGCGCGTGAAGCGTGCTGCCCGGCGCCAGCAGGACCACCGACAGGGCAAGCGCCAGCGTACGCACGCGGGACGCTTCGAATCTGCGGTAGATGATGGGATTCATTGAGAGGTTTTCATTTTGTCAGCTGACTTGCGGCAGGCGATTCCAGCCGCTATCAGATCAGACACAATGTTACCTCGGCCACGGCGCCCGGCGCGTGGCATGAAATAGCCATTTTCTACTTCAGCCGTCGGCCAGAAACCGGAGGGCCAGCGCCTTGCGCGTGTGCACGCCGAGCTTCTCGAACAGGTTGGCGGTGTGCCGACGCGCCGTATGCGGACTGACGAAGAGGGTATCCGCAATTTGGTCATTCGAGAGTCCCTGAGCGAGGAGCAAGGCGATTTCGGATTCACGCCGCGTGATACCGTAACGCTCGCGCAGAACATCTGCCGAGGGCAGGCCCGCCGCAACCGATCGGCTGACCATGACCAGCACCGTGGCATCGGCGTTGATCAGGCCCGGGGGCAGGAGCGACGCCTTGAGCTCATATCGCCCGGTCGTCGTTGCAACCGTTCTTATGGCCGGCACAAACGGCCCTGATGACTTGGTGCGCGAAACCACACCGGCAAGATCCGTTGCATTGTCGGCTATCAATTCCGATTCCGGATCAACACCGTACAGCCTCGTAAGCGCACGGTTACGATGAATCTCCCGTCCCCGCATATCGAAGACGGCGAGCGGTTCGGTTGACTTATCCAGCGCGGCCCGCTGGGCACCGACTCGGATGATTGCATCCAGACCGGCTTTGAACGACGGCAGTAGAGCTCGAAGGACAGCAACACTGTCTTCGCCAAAGCGATGCTTGTCGCGGTTTTCGTAGAGGATCCACAGGAGAACCTCACCGATCGGAGTTGCAACGTATGTGCCCGTGAAGTCAACAACACCGTGAGCGGCCAACACACCGCTAACCATCTCCGAATCTTTCATGGTCAGTCCGATGCGCCCGATCATCTGCTCATTCACCGACCACGAGAAGGCATCCACGCCTTCTGCGCGGCGCATGTGCTGCCACTGATCAACAACGGGGTCTTTCAGGTGGAGGCCGTCGGCTGCGTAGGCCGCGACGTACGACTCAACACCTGCGGCAAGTTCAGGATCGTCTTCGCTGAAGAACAGGCTGGACCCACCGGGGAGAACAAACACAGTTTTGTCCGCTCCGAACAGTTCGCGCACCGCACGATTTACGTTAGTGCGCCAGTCATCGAGGGAGGCAGTGTCGAGGGACGACAACATTGCCCGGGAAGCTTGTTCGCTTCGAGCAAGGTCGTCGGACGTAAAATGGAGACCCATGGCATACGAGCTCCGAGGGAGGGAGTGAGGGGAGATCTGGCATATCCCGCTTCAACCTCGGGCGCGCCGGGGGTTCCGGGGTGCCAAACAAATTGCCGGGGTCGTAGCGCGGCTGCGCCGCGTCAACGCATCAGGCGGCGTCACCCGCCGTAACGATCACCCCTCGTACAACGGAAGCGGCTGCCACTCCTTCCACCGCCCACGCGTGAAATCCGGAAACTCAACCGGCGCACTCCCCTGCGCTACCGAGAGCTCGGTCAGCTCGCAAACCACGCTGAGCGCCGCGGCGTCGTACACGTTCATGTCCGTTTGCTTGCCCTCGCGCAAACACTTGATCAACCGGTAGTCCTCCATGTAGTCCATCCCACCGTGGCCCGGCCGCTCCACCGCGTTCTCCAACTCCCACTTCCACAACGGATGGTCGTGCTCCTCCTGCCAATCCGTCCAGTCATTCCAGCCGTGTCCCTCACTCAGCCCTTCGATGTGTACGCGGTTCGGGTAACCCGAGAATATTCCCTTGGTCCCCTGCACCGTGTTGATCCGGCTGTACGGACGCGGCAGGTTTGTGTCGTGACTCAGATAGATCGTGCGCCCGTTTACCGTCTTGATCATCGAGACGTTCACATCGCCAAGCGCAAACGTCTCCGCCCGCTGTGGCGAACCCGGCGCAAAATTTTCACGCGCGTACTCCTGCAAGCCGCGTGACGGACTGCTCATCGACACCAGGTACGCAAACTGATCACCGCGATTGATGTCCATGTACTGTGCGACAGGTCCGAGGCCATGGGTCGGGTACAGGTTGCCGTTCCGCGTCCACGAGTGGTCGCGACGCCACAGTCCTTCGCCGTTGTCACTGAACTTGATTGCGCGAAGGTCGTGGAGGTATCCGCACTCGGCATGCAACACTTCACCAAGCAGTCCCTGGCGGATGAGGTGCAGCGCCATCAGCTCCGGGCGGTCGTAGTTGCAGTTCTCCATCATCACGCAGTGGCGCTCGAACTGCTCGGCGGTCTCAACGAGCTCCCAGCAGCCGTCCAGCGTATAAGCGGCGGGTACCTCGGTTGCAGCGTGTTTGCCGTTACGCATGGCCTCGACGCAAATGGGCACGTGCCACTTCCATGGGGTCGCGGTAAACACGAGGTCGAGGTCTTCCTCACCGATCATCCGCTCATAGTCGCGTTCGCCGCGTGTGTATAAGGTCGGGGGCGCCATGCCTGCGGCAACCGCGATCTCCTGTGCGCGCACTGCGTGTTCTTCCCGGATGTCTGCCACCGCGACGATCTCGACTCCCGGAATGCTCGCAAAGTTGCGCACGTGTACGGTGCCCATTCCGCCGACACCGACAAATCCGATGCGGACGGTTTCCATGGGTGGCGTTACAAGCGGGCCGGCAGGTGCTGCGCCAAGTCGTGCCTGGCCGGTAGCGACACGATCACTTCCCTCTCGGGTTGTGCATCCGGCGGCCGTCGTGGCGCCTGCCACTGCGGTTGCCCCGAGCCCCAGCGCTCCAAGTCGCAAGAAGTTGCGGCGGTCGATGCCGCCTGCCTCGAACGCGGGCCCCTGTACGGCCGCGATCGGCGAGGCGTTCGTGGCTTCGTTGCCGGATTCGTCGCGAGCTTCGTTGCTGCCGTCTTTGCTGTGGCCTTTGCTGTGGCCTTTGCTGCCGACGTTGACGCCGTCTTTGATACCGTCCTTCATGTCGCCGTTACTCTGATTGCGGATTACGCTTATAATACGCCTTGCTCTACATTCCATCCCGTGCCCCTCAGAACCTCACGGCAGGCGATTTATGGAACTGACAACGATCGATTGGATCATCATGGCGGCGTTTTTCGCCACATCCATCGGCATCGGCGTCGCTGTCTCACGAAGGTCGGGAAAAGACTTCAAGGCGTTCTTCCTCGCCGGTCGCAACATGCCGTGGTGGCTCCTCGGCGTTTCGATGGTCGCCACCACGTTCTCCACCGACACACCAAACCTGGTTGCCGACATCACACGCTCACATGGCGTCGTCGGAAACTGGCAATGGTGGGCGTTCCTGCTGACCGGCATGGTCACCGTCTTCCTCTACGCGAAGCTGTGGCGCCGATCCGGGGTGCTTACCGACGTTGAGTTCTACGAGCTGCGCTACTCGGGCACCCTCGCGGCTTTTCTTCGTGGCTTCCGGGCCGCGTACCTCGGCATCCTGTTCAACGTCGTCATCATGGCGTCGGTCACGCTCGCCGCAATCAAAATCGGATCAGTCATGATGGACTGGTCACCTGTGCAGACGGTCGTTGTCGCCGCATCGGTTACGCTGCTCTACTCGGTCCTTGGCGGACTCCGCGGCGTGGTGCTCACCGACATCATCCAGTTTACACTTGCAATGGCTGGCTCAATCGCGGCAGCGATATACGTCATCAACCTACCCGAGATTGGCGGATTGTCGGCCATGCTGAGCCATCCGAATGTATCCGGCAAAATGTCGTTCCTGCCGGATTTCAGTGCTATGTCGATGGCCGATCTCGTACCCATCTTCGTGATTCCCCTTGCCGTCCAGTGGTGGGCCACTTATTACCCTGGCGCCGAGCCGGGCGGTGGCGGCTACATAGCCCAACGTATGCTATCAACGAAGACCGAGCGCGACGCGGCGACGGCGACGCTGGCCTTCAACGTGATGCATTACGCGCTTCGTCCGTGGCCGTGGATCCTGGTTGCGCTTGCTTCGCTGATCGTGTTTCCCGACCTCGCGTCGATCGCTGAGCGCTTTCCGAACGTACCCGAGAACGTCGTGCGCAACGACCTCGCGTATCCGGCGATGCTGACGTACCTCCCACCGGGCCTTCTCGGACTCGTCGTTACGGCGCTCGCCGCGGCGTACATGTCGACAATCTCGACGCAGGTGAACTGGGGTGCCTCGGTTATTGTCAACGACATCTACAAGCGCTTCTACAAACCGGATGCCTCTGAGCACGAACTGGTTTGGTTCGGGCGGATATTCACTGCGCTGCTGCTGATCCTGGCGTGTGTGCTTGCACTTGCGATGGAGAATGCGCTGCAGGCATTCAACATCATTCTGCAGATTGGCGCTGGTACCGGATTGCTGTACATCCTTCGCTGGTTCTGGTGGCGAATCAACGCGCCCGCTGAACTGACGGCGATGATCGTCTCTTTTGGTATCGCCATCCTGTTCGCCGTGACCGGCGGACTCGGGCTTGAGTCCTGGCAGCAGCTTCTCGCCGGCGTCGGCATCACGACGGTTGCATGGGTAACCGTTGCGTTCACGACGAGTCCTACCGACTCGCAAACATTGTATCGCTTCCTTGACCGGGTTCGCCCAAGCGGGCCGGGTTGGGATGCCGTGCGCGCCAGGGCGCAGGAAGACGGGGTTGTTTTGTCTCGCTCAGACGGTGATTTCCCACAGTCGCTGCTCGCGGTTGTGCTGGGCACGGTTGCGATCTATGCCGCTATGTTCACCACCGGATTCTTCCTTTACGGCCGCATCACTCCTGCGATTGTGTGCGCGGTGTTGTGCGCTGTATCGGCGACGGTGCTGATCCGTGGTTGGCGAAAACTGTCGTTCCGGTAAGCCTAATACCGTCGCGCAGCGGGCCCGGGCGAATCAACAAAGAACTGCGCGTCTTCGGATGCCCCGGGAAAGGCGGTGCGGTACACCGTTGCCCACCGCTCCATAAACGCTTCTGCTGTTTCGTGCGGCGTCATCGCCCAGACCGAACCGCCAAATCCGGCACCAAAAGCCGAAGCTGCCACCGCGCCTTCTTCGTGCGCCGACCGAACCAGGTGTATGGTTTCGGGCACCTGATTTCTCAGGCCTTCTTCGGCACCCTGCTGCGATCGGCGGACCGCTTCTGCGAACGCCTCAAGGTCGTGTCGTTCCAGGGCGTCAACGGCGTTCGGAATGTGGGAGTAGGTTTCATCCGCAAACTGCCTCACGCGTGCAACCACTTCGTCTTCGCTGAAACCCGCGGACCCGTACGCACGAATTGCCGATTCAAGGTCGTCACACGGGACACGCGAAAGGATGTCGCCGAGGTTGCGTGCCTGCACTCCGGCATACCGGTTCCACGCATCAACGGCGGCCTGTGCCAGAGCACCAAGCCGATTGTAATCTCCCAGCGCTGCACCGGTCTTCTCAGCCGTCACACCCGAGGAGCAGATGACAAACACATGGCCGGATGCCATTGGTGCGTCGCCCTCGTGTACGGTTGGCGCAAAAGAAAACTGGCGGATTGTATCGGGCAGTGAGCAAAGGATGGCCGTATGATCTTCGGATCCGCCCGTTGTGCCGACCCCGGTAGTACCAGGCAGACCGGGATAGTCGCGGCCGTTCTCGACACATCCGAGATAGTCACCCAGCGCAAACTGTGACGGGATGTGCTGCTCAAATTCGTCACTGCCCTGCAATTCATTGAGCCAGTCCAGTGACAGGAATATCCCCACGACAAGCGCACTTGAACTACTGATCCCGGCAGCCACCGGCAGGTCGCTCGTGAAGTAGACGTGGCCGCCATGCTCGATCCCGAAGTTCGCCGCCAGCCGTCGCGTCACAACACGCGCATAGTCTGACCAGTGACCGGGCCGCCCGGGTGCGTTTGATGTCACCGGGATCGTCGCGACGTCACCTGTATCAAGACTCTCGACGTGAAGCTCGCCGCTG
>JAUIJQ010000145.1 GCA_030431165.1 Rhodothermia bacterium
GGCGTCGCTGGTCAGAGTGGTGTTCAGAAACGTGGCGGCACTGAATATCCGCGCCTACCGGATTGATGAACCAGACGCGCGATCCTGGATGTTGTTGAATCGGCGTGACCAGGAGGCGGCTGTTGACGCCCTGATGGCCGGCACCGCGCCGATAATTGAACGCGGTTATACGCTACCGGATGATGGCGACTTCCAGCGGCATGCAACCGAAGTGATGCTTCCGCCGCTGGGGCAGGGTGCGTACGTCCTCGTGGCTACTCCGGGCGGTGCTGCGGATGCTTCAGGCGGGGTACGTGATTTTGGTCGCGTCTTTGTGTCGAATCTCAGTTACTTCTACCGCAACGACAACGAGGGCGCCGTCACGCTGCACGTAGTTGACCGTTCCACGGGCACACCGATGCCGGGCGCGACCGTAACACCGTGGCATGTGACACGCGGAAGGCAAGCCGTACTCGATCGGCGTCAGGATGTCCAGGCGGGGGCAAACGGCCGGGTCGAGTTGAAGCTACCCGAACGGCAGGCCCACGTGCTTGGCTTCAAGAGTGGGAGCGATTGGCTTTACTCGGAAACGACACACTCCGCCTATTCCTACGCCCGAATGGTCGCATCTGAGCCGGTGACGCGGTTCTTCACCGACAGAGCGATCTACCGGCCCGGGCAGCCAATTTATTTCAAGGGCATCCTGCTGCAGCAGAACGGCGACCGGTACGTGATTCGCGACGGAGCCGAAACAACCGTCCGCTTTGTCGACGTGAACGGACGCGAAATCGCCAGCATGTCGTTGCGGGCAAACGCGTTTGGAACGGTGTCCGGACAATTCGCGGCCCCGCAGTCGGGTCTCACGGGCTCGATGACGATTACGGATGGGCGTGGTGCTCATTCCGTCTATGTCGAGGAATACAAGCGTCCGCGATTTGAGGTAGTGGCGGACGAGTTTGAGCGTGCACTTGCCCTGGGCGACTCGATTGCGGTAACAGGCACGGCCATGTCGTACGCCGGCGCCCCGGTCGCCGGTGGCTCGGTCACCTATCGCGTCACGCGCAGAACGTACTTCCCGTGGTGGCGCGGCGGACGCTACGGTTTTGCCCCGCACCAGCCCCAGGCGCAGATCGCCCACGGCACGGGTATTACCGACAGCAACGGCCACTTCGATCTTTCGTTTGTTGCGCGTGGGGACGATAGCGCTGACAGTGGGACCGGCCCGGGCTGGCGTGGTGACCACCTTGCAGCGTATGCGTTTGATGTATCCGTTGATGTCACGGATATGTCGGGCGAAACGCAGTCAACGGTGTCGACTATTAGACTTGGTGAACGGTCGCTTGTGCTTGCACTCGAACCGGAAGGCGACGTGATCGACAGGGCGCGAGTGCGTGAACTTGGCGTCTTGGCGACGACGCTTGACGGGGCGCCCGTCGCGACATCTGGACGGATGCGCATCTTGAAACTGATTGAGCCGCAGGCGCTCCTCAGACCTTCGTGGCAGCCCGTTGACACCGTGTCAATTCGTGAGGAGGCATGGCGTACCGCGTTTCCTCACCTGGCGTACGTAGGTGAAGACGATCCAGCAACCTGGGCCGTCGACAGCGTCGTCCATAACGAACAGTGGACCACCGACGCCGATTCTTCGGAGACATTGGTTACACCACCGATGGCTTCCTGGGCGCCGGGCATGTATCGCATTGTGCTGGAAGCGTCTGATGACAACGCACGTCCCGTTTCCGTGACGCGACATGTTCGGATTGTTGATACGTCGGGAGACTTACTTCCAGGTAATCCGGTTCACTGGCACCACCTGGTCACGTCGTGGGTCGAGCCGGGTGGAGAGGCGTTGCTCTCGTACGGTTCCGGTGCAGGCGCTGCCATATTGTTGGAGACCGAAGTTGCAGGTCGCATTGTTGATTCGAAGTGGGTGCGTGCCGGCGAAACGCAACACCAGTACCGCATACCGATAGTTGAGGCGCATCGCGGTAACATTGCCGTCCGATCAACCATGGTTCGCTACGGGCGACTGTTTTCGACGAACTCGGTCGTCGTGGTGCCATGGTCGAACAAGAAATTGAAACTGACGTGGGGTACACACCGGGACATTCTTGAGCCCGGCGAAGACGAAACCTGGACGCTTCGTGTTGAGGGGCCTGACGGTGATCGCGTGACGGCAGAGATGCTGGCAACGCTCTACGATGCGTCGCTGGACGTCTTTGCCGGGCACACGTGGTCGTTGGACGTGTGGCCGACAAACTACGGGAGTCAACTGGGCTGGAACGGAACTGATTACGGTCGGGGTGTCCGGTTTGTCCGCACCGGACGGTTCGCGTCCAGTGCGGCCCGCCCCGTGTTTCGCACATTTGATCAGCTTGCCATTGCGGGGATGTTGTATCCCTGGCGGTACGGTCGGCGGGGCGGCCCCCTGATGCGCGGTCAGGGTGCGATGCCCGAGGCCGCGACGGAGGTGTTTTCGGTATCGGACGATGAGAGGGCGGCCGATGCCGTTGTTCAGGCCGGCGTCGTATCGCGGGAATCCGGGATCGCCAAGGCGCCGCCAGCCGATGGCTCGGGTTCTGACGACGGGTTGGGCGAGGACGCGGCGCCACCGCTTCGGGCGAATTTTGACGAAACGGCATTCTTCTTCCCGCAGTTGCGCACCGACGCCGATGGTGCAACAGAACTGCGATTCAAGATGCCCGAATCGCTGACGCGTTGGCGGTTCATGGCGCTCGCTCATACAACTTCTCTCCAGACAGGGTACCTCGAGGGCACCGTTGTAACGCAGCGCGAGTTGATGATTACCGCGAACATGCCGCGGTTCTTGAGACAGGGTGACACGATCACACTTACCGCGTCGATCGACAACATGTCTGACCAGAGGATAGCCGGTATGGCGCACTTGGTGCTCACCGACGCGGTGACCGAAGCAACCATCGTTGACGAGCGGGTCCCGTTTGATACGGAAGCAGGCGGTGGCGCGGCTGTGGCGTGGCCCATCGAAGTGCCAGACGCGATTTCAGCCGTCAGGTACCAGGTTCGAGCGGATGCCGAGAGTTTTTCAGCCGGCGACGAGTCAATACTGCCGGTACTCACGGACCGGGTACTCGTGACTGAGTCATTTCCGCTGCCACTTCGTGGTCCGGGTACGAAGGGTTTTCGGTTTGACCACTTCATCGACAACGACAGCCCGACCATCCGACATCAGCGTCTGTTTGTGGAGTTCACGGCGAATCCAATCTGGCACGCGGTCCAGGCATTGCCGTATCTGGCTGAGTATCCGCACGAGTGCGCCGAGCAGGTCTTTGCCCGATTCTACGCGAACGGCATCGCGAGCTTCCTCGTCGACGAGAATCCTGACATCGAGACGATTTTCGACGCCTGGCGAAAGGAGGAGGCCGACGCCCTGCTTTCGAGCCTTGACCGCAATCCGGACCTGAAGGCCGTCACGCTTGAAGAGACGCCCTGGGTTCGTCAGGCGACGAGTGAAGCTGAACGTAAGAGACGCATAGCGGTGCTCTTCGACGCCGGCCGGATCCGCGCAGAGCTTCGCGCTACGCTCGACAAGCTGGAGTTGATGCAGCTCGACGACGGCGCATGGCCCTGGTTCGGCGGCGGGCGATCAGATCGCTACATCACCCAGCACATCCTGAAAGGGCTGGGCTCGATGCGCCGGATTGGAATCGTCGAGCGGCTTGACGACGCGCGGCCCGAATCGATGGCGTTGCGGGCAGTCGGTTATGTCGATCAGAAACTGAAAGAAGACTACGACCGGCTTGTTGAACGAAAAGCCAACCTCGCAGAGCGACATATCGGATGGATACAGCTCCACGCGTTGTACGCGCGCAGCTTCTTCCCTGACGTACCGGTTGCTGAGGACGCGCGTGAGGCCTTCGACTACTACCTCTCGCAGCTTGACGCGCATGCGTTGTCATTCGAGGTCTTCGGCGAGGGCATGGCGGCACTTGCACTGAACCGATTTGGCCGCGGTGCGCGCGCTGATGCCATCATGATTTCGCTGCGGGAAAAGGCACAGCAGTCCGACGAACTTGGAATGTACTGGTCCGTCCCCACCGGCTGGTGGTGGTACACCGCACCGATTGAAACGCAGGCGCTCTTGATCGAGGCGTTTTCGGAGATTGCCGGTGATGTCGACGCAGTCGATGCGATGCAGCTCTGGCTACTGAAGCAGAAGCAGACGCAGGACTGGCGCACAACCAAGGCCACAACTGACGCGATCTACGCACTTCTGCAGCGCGGCACAAACCTGATCAATAATCCGGGGACCGCTGTGGTGCGTCTGGGCGACGCCGAACTGTCGAGCTCCGATTCTGTGGCAGAGCGCGGCACGGGTTACATAAGTGGTTCGTGGACCGGGGCGGCGATAGATCCGGCTCTCGGAGAGGTGGAGGTGACAAAGACCGGACCGGGCCCGGCCTGGGGTGCCGTCTACTGGCAGTACTTCGAGGATCTTGATCGCGTGGAGGCGGCTGATACGCCGCTGTCGCTCGAGAAGTCGCTGTTTGTGACAACCGATACAGATGCCGGCGAGACACTCGTGTTGATCGGGGAGGATGCGCTTGTCCCCGGCGACCTGGTGACGGTACGGGTGGTGTTGCGATCGGACCGTGACATGGAGTATGTCCACCTGAAGGACATGCGTGCATCCGGATTTGAGCCGGTTGATGTGCTTTCGGGTTACCGTTGGCGGGATGGGCTCGGATTCTATCAGAGCACACGCGACGCGGCTTCACACTTCTTCATTTCGTACCTGCCTGCCGGCACCCACGTGTTTGAGTATCGGCTGCGTGTCAGGCATGCCGGCGACTTTTCGAACGGGATTGCGACGGTTCAGAGCATGTATGCACCGGAATTCAGCGCACATTCCGCGGGGAGTCGTTCCCGATCATTACGAAAACGTTAATTCCCCCAATAACGGCAGCCAGGGACGGTTTTCGCCCCTAAATTACTGTGCTGCGCGGCCTCAGGGCGCTACTGGCGCGACGGGCCGGTGCGGGCTGACGACACTCTGATCATCCGACCATATGCTTTTTTTCGACTTCTTTCGTGGCGACCGACCGCCGCTGATTGAGCAATCGCTCGACGACATGAGCGCGATGCTCGAGCTGGGCCAGCACATGTTTGCGGATGCGGCCGCGACGTTGCTCGACAATGAGGTCCTGGAACGGGACCTCTCGGAGCAGGATCAGGCTGTCAACAGCAAGGAGGCCGCCATACGCCGGGCCGTTCTCGAACACGTGTCCATAGATCCGAAGCGCGAGATGATCTTCAGCCTCGTGTTGATCAGCATCGTCCAGGATGCTGAGCGCATCGGAGACCTGGCCAAATCCATTGCGGAAGCGGCGCAACTTGCGACCGGTCCGCGTCACGGACCGCGCGTCGAGGTACTGCGCGACCTTCGTGATCGACTGCTCAAGACCTTCAGTGAGACGCGCGAAGCGTTCGCCGAAGCAAACGAGGAGCTTGCAAAACGCGTCATGGATGATTCCGCTGAGGTCAAGAACGCCCTTACCGAGTTTATCAAGGGCGTTGCGGCTGACGAAGACCTCGACGCGAACACAGCGGTTGTCCTCGCAATCGGCGCGCGAATGATGAGTCGCGTCTCGTCGCATCTCTCAAACATCGCATCGAGCGTAGCACTGCCGTTCGACCAGATCCGACGGCCGCCGGGCTGGGAATAGTATGAAGATCGGTTTGTCGCTTATCCGGGCCGCGCAGATTCTTGCGGTTCTGTTGTTGTTCTTTGTGTCGATCGAGCTGCTTGGGGGCTCGTTCAAACTCATGGGCCGAGGCGTCGCGGAGCAGTTGTTATCGACGACCGCGAATCCATTCGTCGGACTGTTCATTGGCATCCTGGCCACTTCATTGGTTCAGAGCTCCTCAACCGTAACCTCGATGGTGGTTGCGTTGGTTGCTGCTGGCGGATTGACAGTGAGTGGTGCCATCCCCATCGTGATGGGGGCGAACATCGGGACGAGTGTAACAAACACGATCGTCTCGCTCGGGCATATCACTCGCAAAGACGAATTCAAACGGGCGATCGCCGGTGCTACGGTACACGACTTCTTCAACCTGATTGTCGTTGCCATCCTGTTTCCAATTGAACTGACCACAAGGTTGATTACGCGAATCGCCCTGGGTCTGGCCAACGGTGTTCAGGGAGTTGGTGGAGCCAATTTCCTCAGTCCGGTTTCAGCGGTCACAAAACCGACGGCCGGCGCGATCGCAGGACTCCTGAACGACAATGGAATCCTGGTGCTGATCGCAGGTGTCGTGATGCTGTTCCTGGCGCTCCGATACCTCGTAATTCTCTTGCGCCGCGCCATGCTTGGCAGATCGGAGCGCATCCTGCACAAATATGTCTTTGGCTCGCCGCCGGTTGCACTCCTCGTGGGTGTCTTACTTACGATTCTGGTTCAGAGCTCATCGATCACCACGTCGGTGACGGTGCCGCTTGTCGCCGCGGGCATTGTGTCTGTTGCGCAGATCTTTCCGTTTGTCCTGGGTGCAAACATCGGAACGACCATCACGGCCATGCTGGCTGCGCTTGTGCTGGCCGCAGACGGGAGTGAGACGGGCCTGCTCGCACTCGAAGTTGCATTTGCGCACCTGGCCTTCAACGTCATCGGCGTCGGCATCTTTCTGCCATTCCGGTTCATCCGGAACATTCCCGTCCGTCTTGCCGAATGGCTGGGGCGGCTCGCCGTCAAGAATCGTGCTTACGCGTTTGCCTACGTCGGCACTGTGTTCTTCGTATTGCCACTTGCCGTAATAGCATCCACGCGCGGACTGGACACGAGCTTTTACGGTGAACCCGATCGCGGACAGGAAACGGAGTCCGTCGAGGTTGGTCCTGCTGTCGAGCCCGATGGCGAGATGGATTCCGACGCCTCAGGTGGAACTACCGGTGGCATCCCGGACAGTACGGCAGAGCAGTAGCGGTTAGCTCCGTTCGGTTCAGGACTTGAACACGTCTTTTGGCTTCCCGCTGTAGTGATTGGCCAGCTCGGCCGCGACGACGTCCATTATCTGTGCAATCGCGTCATCAAGATTTTCGTTGTTGATGACGGTCACGTCGTGGGCCTCTGACTCCTCAAGCAGATACCGCTGCAACTTCCAGATATCGTCGAAGTGGCGCAGGTAGCGCTCAGCCCGTCGCGACTTGTTGGTAGATCCCCGTCCGGTAAGCTGCTTGCGGAGACTCTTTCGCTTAAGTACGGCTACCATCAACGGAATGATGATCGCGTCGGTACTGTCGCACAGCTCCCGCTGCAGTTCAGGATAGACGTGGATGCCCTCGATGATGAGTGAGATCTGTTCGCTGCCGGCGCGCTTCATGACCGCCTCCACCCCAATCGCTACCTCGCGCGCCTGGGTCAGGTAACCCGACACAGTTCGGGCGTCGTCTTTTTCGAGCCCGGCTGACTCAGGCAGCGCCTTCCATGCGAGGTACGACGACATGTGCAGGGCGGGGAGCAGTCTTTCCGGAAAGATCAGTCGCATCACCTCGCGCAGCATGTCGGTTGACTGCGAACGAACGATGTCCAGCCGGTGAGCAATCT
>JAUIJQ010000146.1 GCA_030431165.1 Rhodothermia bacterium
CCGGGCCGGCACGGAGACGCCGTTCACGTGGTACCGTGGTTCGCAGCAGTCATTCGATGCGACCGTTGACGGGTTGCGCAACGCATACGACAACGGTGTCAACCTGACCTTCTCGACGGATGCGGACTACTACGTCCCCGGCATGCATCGCGGCGAGGTCACGATCAACTTCCTGAGGACGTGGAAGGCTGCCGAAATTCCCGCAGTCGATATCCTGCGTGCGATGACCATTAACGGATATCGCGTCTGCGAAATCGAAGACGAACGCGGGCCGATCAAGGTTGGGTACAAGGCAGACGTAATCGCCGTCGCGGAGAATCCATTGGAAGACATTGACGCGCTGCGCGATGTCCGTTTTGTCATGAAAGACGGATTGGTCTTCAAGCAGGATGGCGTGGTGGCACCGATGGACTATTTCCACAGTGGCCCCGAGTACGGTTGGCGCGTGCGGTAGCGCTGCGATCACGCACAGCAAGTGGACTACGATCTCCTCATAGGCGGTGACTGGCGCACGACGGATGCGCGTATCGAGGTACGCAACTCCTTCGCCGGCGAGGTTGTTGGCACCGTCGCGGCTGGTCGGCCCCAGGACGTCGCGGATGCCGTCGCTGCCGCGGTGGCCGCGCAGTCAGTTGCGTTTCCCGGGCACGCCCGCTACGACGTGTTGATGCGCGCGGCCGACCTGATTGACGCCAATGCGGAAGCGTACGCGCACGACCTGGCGGCCGAGGGGCACAAGATGATCCGCGAGGCACGGCGCGAGCCGCCGCGGTCTGCGAATGTCCTGAGGCTTGCAGCGGAGGAGGGGCGCCGGCTGGCAGGCGAGACGTTGCCGTTCGACATCAAACCCGGTTCCGAAACGCGGCAGGGATACTATATGCGCGTGCCGGTTGGGGTCGTTGGCGCCATCCTGCCATTCAACGATCCACTGGCCGTGATGGCGCACAAGGTTGGCCCTGCCATTGCGGGTGGGAACAGCGTTGTCGTCAAGCCCGACTCGCGGTCGCCGCTTGCCGTACTCCGTCTCGCAAGGCACCTGATTGATGCGGGACTCCCGCCCGGGCGACTCAGTGTTGTCACCGGCGACGGCACAGGGACCGGAGCACCGCTTGTTGCCGACCCGCGTGTGCGGATGATCACGTTTACCGGCGGTGTTGCCACCGGTGAAAAGATCATGGCTGCGGCGGGGATCAAGAAGGTTGCGCTTGAGCTCGGCGCCAATTCGGCGGTGATCGTGCTGGCTGACGCTGACCTTGATGCCGCCGCAGACAGCATTGTGGCGGGCGCGTTTGCGCAGGCCGGCCAGAACTGCCTCGGGGTTCAACGCGTGTTGATTGAGGAAGCGGTCTACGCCGAAGTGGTATCCGCCATCGTGGCACGCACCAGGGAACTCAGCGTCGGACCGTCGCTGGACGAAACAACCGACGTATGTCCGATGATCACCGAGCGCGAAGCCATCCGCGTCGAGAGCATGATCGCGGATGCTGTGCGGGCCGGAGCTCGTGTGCTCGTTGGTGGCGAACGCGCCGGCGCAATTATCCATCCAACCGTGCTGGCGGATGTCCCGGAGACCAGCGCGATGGACTGTGATGAGGCGTACGGTCCGGTGATGTCCGTCAGGCCCGTGTCGTCGATTGACGAGGCGATCCAGCGGACAAACGCGGTGCCATACGGCCTTCACGCCGCCCTGTTTACCAACAATCTGCGCCTCGCTTTCGACGCAGCCCGGCGGCTTCAGGTTGGCGGCGTTATGATAAACGACTCGACTGACTACCGGCTCGATACCATGCCGTTTGGAGGGGTGAAGCGAAGCGGCGTTGGCCGTGAGGGTGTTCGCTTTGCGCTTGAGGACATGACCGAGACGCGCGTCGTGTGTTTCAACGTGTAGCAGGGTTTGCCGGCGTCTCTGCTTGGAGGTCCTGGCTGGTTGTGACTGGTTCTTGGCCGGCTGCAAGCCCGGGTTGACGTGGGAGATCGCTGGCCCTAACTTCAACGGCTACGCGGATCTCGGCCGCCTCGATCGGAGGCGCAGATCTGTTGCGCCGACGACCTACTGACGACCCTCGCCCTTCTCCCATTCGAATCATGAAGCGTATCTCAACCGCAGTGTCATCCAGAGTGTCATCCAGAGTGTTATCCAGAGTGTCATCCCGAGTACCATCCAGAGTATTCTCCAGCCTGCTTGCGACCTTTGTGTCGCTGTCCCTGCTTGCCGGCTGTGCGTCAACCAAGAAAGCATCGACCACCGCCGCGAGCACGGCAGCAGCGTCGACCGCGAAGAAGAGTAACGGCGACGACGACGGCCCCAAGGCATTCAAGGACGTCATCAAAGAGGACTTCGTAAAAGACGAAGGTGTGTTTAACGTCTACGTCGAGGACGAAGAGAAGTACTACTACGAGATTCCGGATGACATGATCGGGAAGGAATTCCTGCTCGTGTCGCGTATCGCCAAGACGGCTGACAACATCGGTTACGGCGGCGAAAAGTCGAACACGCAGGTTGTTCGATGGGAGCGCACAAACGGCAACATCTATCTGCGCGTCGTGTCCTATGAGAACATGGCGAGCGAAGATGATCCGATCTTTCGCGCCGTGCAGAACTCAAACCTCGAACCGATCCTGAAGACCTTCGAGGTTGCAGCGTATAACGCCGACACGACCGGCGTCATCATTGACGCTACGGACCTGTACCTGGATGATGTTGCGGCACTTGGCCTGCAGTCATCGCGACGCACGACGTACGGTGTTCGCCGACTCGACAAAGAGCGCTCGTATATCACATCCGTCAAGTCTTTCCCGGAGAACGTCGAGGTACGCCACGTGCTGACCTACGACGCGAGCAAAGCGCCGTCAAACGCCTCGACAAATACGATCACCGTCGAGATGGCGCAGTCAATGATTCTGCTCCCTGAAGACAAAATGACGCCACGACTTTGTGACCGGCGCGTCGGACTCTTCAGTGTTCAGTTCACGCACTACAAGAGCGATCAGCAGGAAGCTGAGACGGAGTGCTATGTGACGCGCTGGCGCCTCGAGCCCAAAGACCCGGCTGCATACGCCCGCGGCGAGCTCGTCGAGCCGGTTAAGCCGATTGTGTACTACATCGACCCGGCGACGCCAGAGAAGTGGCGTGCCCCGCTGATTCAGGGCGTCAACGACTGGCAGAAAGCGTTCGAAGCTGCCGGCTTCAAGAATGCGATCATGGGCAAGCTGCCCCCGTCAGCCGAGGAAGACCCTGACTGGAGCCCGGAAGATTCCCGCTACTCCGTGATTCGCTACTTCGCGTCGCCGGTGCAGAATGCGTACGGCCCGCACGTACATGATCCGCGCACGGGCGAAATCCTTGAGAGCGACATCGGATGGTTCCACAACGTCATGAGCTTGCTCCGCAACTGGTATCTCGTCCAGACGGCAGCGATCAACCCGGGTGCACAGGGCGCGAAGTTCGAAGACGACGTGATGGCTGAGCTGATTCGCTTTGTGTCGGCGCACGAAGTCGGCCATACCCTTGGCTTCCAGCATAACATGGGCTCCTCGTACGCCTATTCAGTTGAGCAGCTGCGGGACCCGGAGTTCACCTCGACGCATGGTACCGCGCCGTCAATCATGGACTACGCCCGCTTCAACTACGTCGCGCAGCCTGAGGACGGCGTGACCCAGGTCGGCCCGATGGTCGGCGACTACGACGACTGGGCGACAAAGTGGACGTACACGTGGTTCCCAGGCAATCCGTCGGCTGAAGAGCAGCACGAGACGCTGAATGAGTGGGTCAAAGAGCGAGCAGGGGACTACAACTACTGGTTTGGTCGTTCCGTGGTGGCAGACCACCGCTCACAGACTGAGAACATCTCCAACGATGAGATGGAAGCAAGTCGCCTCGGCATCCTGAACCTGCAGCGCATCCTCGACAACCTGGTCGAGTGGACCGACGAGGACGGTGAAGAGTACGGTGAGCTTGCCGAGCTCTACGCCAACGTCGGTGCACAGTACAACCGATACATCGGTCACGTCTCAGGAAACGTGGGCGGCATCTATGAGACGCTCAAGACGACGGATCAGGACGGTGTCGTCTATGAGCCGGTCGCCAAAGAGCGCCAGGAACGTGCTGTCCAGTGGATGTCGGATCATGTCTTTACGACGCCGGATTGGCTGATTCGAACCGACATCCTGCAGCGCATCGAAAGCGTCGGGACGGTTGAGCGAATCCGTGGTTACCAGGTCGGCGGATTAAACCGCCTCATGGATCTCCAGCGTATGGCCCGCATGGTCGAGATGGAGAACATCCACGGGTCGGATGACATCTACACCGCGAGCGAAATGATGGAAGATCTTCGTGGGGCGATCTTCAGCGAGCTTCGTAACGCCGCCGCGGTAGACGGCTATCGACGTAATCTGCAGCGCGGCTATGTTTCGCGTCTGGAGACGATCATGACGGCGGCCGACTTCCGGGCCCAGGGCTTCCTGGCGACGGTTGGCTTTACGAACATTACCATGGATCAGTCCGATCTGCGCACGTATGCACGGGCCGAGCTTGAGACGCTGAAGCCGATGGTTGATCGCGCTGCTTCGCGCACGCGGGACGCGATGACGCGGGCACACCTTCGTGATCTGTCGTCGCGGATCGACGATATCCTGGAAGGAGAGGAGTAGGGTGTTACTTTCTTTGGGCCGCCAAAGAAAGTAACCAAAGAAAGCTCCCGGCTGAATTTCGTCGGCAGGACGCTTGGCGGTGTCACTTACCGTCAGCGTCGCCGACGAAATAATGCCGGATGTTTGGGCTCTGCTGTCACGGAGCGACCCTACGGGGCGCTTTTGTTGCAGGCCCTGCTCGTGCGTGCGGACGGCGGGAGCTCGGCGGCTAGATCAACGCTATCCTCGGTCCCAGCGCCAATGATCAATCCATCTACCGATCTACCGATCTAAACGATCCAACCATCTCCCGATGAAACGATCAAACGATCCGAACGAACCCAAAGGCCGCGTCACCGGCATCGGTGGGATCTTCTTCAAGTCGGCGGATCCGAAAGCCGTGCGCGCCTGGTACGGCGAACACTTCGGGCTGGCCGTCAACGACTACGGCTCGTTGTTCGAGTTTCGCGAGGGTGCAGACCCGGAACAGAAGGGGTACCTGCAATGGAGTCCGTTTGCCGACGATACGAAGTACTTCCAGCCTTCTGAACGACCTTTCATGATCAACTACCGCGTCGTGAACATCGAGGCGCTCGTTGAGCAGCTCACCGAGGCCGGCGTGCAGGTTGTTGATGAGATTGAGACCTTCGAGTACGGAAAGTTCGTGCACGTGATGGACCCGTTCGGCAACAAGGTCGAACTCTGGGAGCCAGTAGATAGCGTGTTTACAACCGAGTACGAGGGCAACACGACGAAGTAGTACCGTTGGTCGTCAGCAGCGGCCGTACGTACCAGTTGTCGAGCGGCTTAGCGGCTCACTACTGTCAGCGGTCGCGTGATCACGGTGCCTTCGGACAGAAGTCGCACAAAGTAGGTGCCCGTCGCAAGACCCGATACCGGAAGCCGCACATCGTGATTTCCAGCCGGCAGCGTTTCGGCAACAACGGTACTGATCTGGCGGCCGAGTACATCGTGCAACGTGACTGACACATTGGATGTGTTGCTTACCGTCACCTGAATTGACGCGTCAGTTGAAGCCGGGTTTGGATACGCTGCTGACATGGCCAATCCGAACCGTTCCAGGTCGCGCTCGTTGGCGGTTCCGCTCACCTCAAAAGCCTGATAGGTTCGGGTATACCTGATCAAGCTTTCCCACATCGACGTTGTGTCATCCCAGTCCTGCCAAAGCTCCTCGATCTCGTTACCGTTTTCGTCGAGAGTAGAGAGCTGGCGGTGATCGTCGGTCCACTGTGTGCCGTCCCATTGGTCGAGGTGGAACTCCGTCTGGAACATACCGGTCGCTTCAAATATGTAGCGCGCGCGGTAGTCGTTTGCCCATCCGGTAGCATCCCAGTACTGCTCAAGCAACTCGGTCAAGTTACCAAAGCCGTCGTATGTGAGGAGCTGGTTCTGCACGCCAACCCATCCGGATCCATCCCACATCTCGACGCGACGGAAATCGCTGGATGACGACCAGCGACTCTCGTTCACCCACTGGGAGCCGTCCCAGTCCTGGTTTACCTGGACAAGCGTACCGTTGTCCTCGGTAACGAGGGATTGCTCGACCGGCACCCACTGACTGCCGTCCCACATCTCGCTCAACGCAATGCCGTTTTGTTCGTCGTACGTGTCGCGCTCGTCGTCAACCCATGCACCTCCAACCCAGAGCTGGTCAAGTACCTCAATGCGTGCGTCCCCGTCGAAAGTCTGCAGGCGTCGCTCCTGCGGCAGCCACGTACCCAAGCAGTCTTCTTCGATACGGGAAATCTCGTTGCCAGCTCCTTCATGCTCGTACACGAGCCGCCTGCTGTCCTCGTACACACCGTTGTTGGGCGACTGAATCAGCCATTCGTTCCGGAGGCCGTTCTCGCCGTATGAATACACCCACCTGTAGTTCATTTCCCACTGATCCAGGTAGTGGGTCTGGCCTTCCGTGATGGTTCGTCGCCCCATGTCATCGCACGTGCCGATCGACTGAGTAAACGGGTCCCAGGCGCCATCATCATCGACCTCCTGCAGGTTCAACGTCAGGCAATAAACTGTTGCGTTCGGCGCCGATTCGATTGAAGCCTGAAGTGCCTCCACTGAGAGCGGGTGGGGAAGCGGATAGTCTGGCTTGGCGACTTGGGCGTCGGCGGGAAGACTCAGCGCGACAGCGACAAACGCAGCAAGAAAGGCGGTTACAGTGTTGGTAACGGTTGTCTTCATAGTGGTGCCTCGACGAAAAAGTGGGCGCGGTTCCGCGCTGCAATCAGGAGTGCTCAGAGGGTTATGCAGCACCTGAGCCACTTTTCTGTCATGGGCACGCAGAACCGCCCTTTGCTGCCTGCGGACTTGACAGCCGGCCGCCGCCGTCTTATACTAAACCAATTGGTTTACTAAAAATGCGATGGCTGTGGAAGCAGTATTCAGCGCTATTGGCGACCCGACCCGGCGCGCAATCGTCGAGCGGCTATCCCGTTCGGATGCAACCGTAAACGAACTGGCGTCACCGTTCTCAATGACGCTTCAGGCCGTCGCCAAACACATCCGCATCCTGGAGGGTGCGGGCGTCATCCGGAAGAAGAAGATCGGCCGCAGCTATCACTGTGCACTAAACCGTGCCGTCCTGACGGAAGCGCGTTCGTGGCTCGACGACCTGGAACGCGACTGGTCTGATCGGTTGGATCGCCTTGGCGACTTCCTCGCCGAGGACGCGAAATCCGACCGGCCAGCTCAGTAAATGGTATCACCCCTTACCCCCGGCAATTATGGAAGCCCCGACAATCAATAAGCACGCGGTTCGACTTACGCGCCGATATCCTGCAGCACCAGAACGCGTGTTCGACGCCCTTGTGAATCCGTCGTCTCTCGCCAAATGGTTTGCGCCAAACGACGAAATGTCCGTCGTTGCAGAGT
>JAUIJQ010000147.1 GCA_030431165.1 Rhodothermia bacterium
TGGGTCTCAAGCCTACCGAAGTTGGTGAGCCTGACCTCACCGACGCGGTCGTGGCTGCGGGTGCCCTGATTCAGGATAGTCTTCCACATCTCAAGTCAGACTGGACGAGTCCGGATGTGTTTACGCGGATGGCCCGGCGCGCCGCGCTGATGGTTTCACGTGGTGGCCTGGATTCTACCCTCCGGCAGGCCGAGTTCCTGACGATGGTCAGTTCGTCAACCAAGATTACGCTGAAGCACTGGAAGGACACTGATGTCGCGCGTCATTTCCGGGACGAGCGTGTGCCGGCGATGCATGCCGTTGTCGATCCCGCGCTCCGGTCGTGGCGCGAGTTTGTCTATATGCGTGCCGCGCCTGTTGCGGATGCAGCCGTCGATTTCTACCGCGCGTATCGACGACGCAACGGACTCGTAACGTTCTATGATCTCCTCGAGCGATCGGTTGCGCTCTTGCGCGAGCACTCACGAGCACGCGTCCATTTCCAGCGGCGTTTCAAGCGTCTGTTTGTAGACGAGTTTCAGGATACGGATCCGTTGCAGGCAGAGATGCTGCTTCTACTCGCATCAGAGGATCCAGACGAGAAGGACTGGCGTGCTGCTGTGCCGATTCCCGGCAGCCTGTTTATCGTCGGTGACGAAAAGCAATCGATATATCGATTCCGGCGGGCTGACATCGAGACGTTCCGAGCCGTTACGGACCAGATCGAACAACACGGTGGCCGCATCGTCCAGCTTACAACAAGTTTCAGGACGCTGGGTGGGCTGTGCGACACGCTGAACAGGACGTTTCGCGATGTATTTCAGGTCGTAGGCAAGGCCTACCAGGCGCCGTTTGCTCCACTGGCGCCGGTCCGTCCCGATGGCAGAGACACCACCGGCGTGAGGCGGCTCGACACCTCGGCGGTGTCGATTTCGGAGATTGCTGAAACCGAGGCGGAGAAGATTGCGGCATTTGTTGCGGCTGCACTGGGCGGCGCGACGGTGTTCAACAATCCGTCGGACGCAGAGGACGAACAGTATGTCTTTCCACGGAAGGCGCGGCCGTCGGATTTCCTGATCATTGCGAGGGAGCGGGCCAATCTTGGTATCTACGCGCGGGCGCTCGAGCGGGCCGGCGTGCCATACGATATATCGGGAGGCGATCCGCTTGGAAAATCCGAGGAGCTTGCAGCCGTCATCGAGCTGTTGAATGTTATCGAACGCCCGCAGGACCCGGTGGCGTATGTGTGCTACCTTCGTGGGATTCTTGTCGGTGTCAGCGATGCCGAGTTGTATGATTATAGAGCCGCCGGCGGCGTGTTTAACTACAGGGCGCCCTTGTCGGATGATCTACAGGAAGCCAGTCCGAGAATTGCCGCGGCGCGAAGAACGCTGCTAAACGCAGAGTGTATCCTGACGACGGTTTCACCTTACGGTGCGCTGCTCCAGATTCTCGACCAGCTCGGCCTGGTTGCTTTTTCCGCTGGTCTGGAAGGCGGAACCCTACGTGCGGGCAGTCTATTGCGTGCTCTGTCATACGTTAGGCAATGGACAAGCGAAGGAAAGAACTGGGTTGAGATTCTCGCTGAGCTTCGCGGCCTGTCCCGCGACCTGGTAGCAACGATTGAAATGATGACGCTTGAGGTCGGTCGGCCAGACGTCGTTCGAATCATGACCGTCCACCAGGCAAAGGGGCTGCAGGCTCCAGTTGTTATTCTTGCCGATGCAAGTCGGTCTGGTGGCCGATATAGAAGTGACGCGCATGTTTCGCGCGTTGATGGACAGCAGACGCTGTCAGCGCCGGTCGTGGACAGGAATCGCGTTATTGCCCAGCCGTCGGGTTGGGATGAAGATGATCGAGAAGAGCAGTTCTTCCGCGCAGCAGAGGAAGACAGGGTGCGATACGTTGGCGCCACGCGCGCCCGCAATCTCTTGGTTCTGTGCGAATACAAGACCCGCGGGTTCTGGCACGACCTAAGCATCCGACTCGATACGGTACCGGAGCTTTCAGCGTACCCTGAGCCCGATGCGCCCGCAGCCGAAGGCGTCGTTGTAAATCCGCAAGATCTTGCAAAGCATACCGATGACGTGTTGAGGCGGATTGGAACGCCAACGCTGCGGTTCCGGTCGGTGACAGGATCCGAAGACGACACACGGTTTGTACCGGTAACAGAAGGGGGGCGCGGGCCCAGATTCGGGTCGGCTGTCCATCGAATACTCGAGGCCGTAGTTCAGCGGCCTGATGTTGATGTTGCCGCGGCATTTGTGAGCGATGTGCTGGCTCGGGAGTTGGATGAGCAACCGGGCGACAACCTGATCTCCGAGGTGTTTGCGGGGCTTGAACGGTTCCGCGCGTCGTCACTCTGGCAGGCCATTCAGGCATCCGATGCGGTATACACCGAAGTCCCGGTAACCGGACTCTCTGACGGAATCGTGTACTCAGGCGTGATCGATCTGGTATTCCGCGATGGAGCGCAATGGCGGATCGTGGACTACAAGACGGATGCCGTAGGATCAGACGTCGATCTGGCTGCGCTTGGCGCGGGATATGCCGAGCAGGTAAGTATGTACTGTGCTTTCTGGAGCAGGGCGACTGGTCACGAAGTTGGCGAGGCCGGCCTGTGGTCCTTCAGTCACGGCTCGTATCTTCCTCTGTCGGTCTAGACCGTTAACGGTTAGACATCGTGCTCCGGGTCCACCACATTGAATCGCCCGGGACACGCCGATCCACTATGCGGTTTCGGGGTCAGTGCTCGCAGCAACGCTGCGGCAGGCGTTGAACCTGCGGCGAGGCGGCGCTGAAGCGCTTGCAGGCAACGGGACATAAGTGCGATTGCAAGCCATGACACTGGGTTGTCATAGGCCTGTCGTACCGTGTTTCTGCTTAGGGGGGCGCGCGACTTAAAACGAGATGATGCGAATTCTACACATTGCAGACGTTCACTTTGACACCAGCTTTGGCTGCAAGTCGGCCAGGGTGCGGGACGCGCTGCGGACGGCGACGCGCAGAGCATTCTCCAACGCCGTTGACGACGCCATCGCAAACGCGGTCGATGCGGTCGTAATCGCAGGCGACCTTTTTGATGATCAGCGGCTACGGCTGGACACCGAACGCTTCCTCGTTGACGAATTTTCGCGACTTGAAGCTGCCAGAATCCGCGTAGTCTATGCTACCGGAAATCACGATCCGTCGGCACCGGGCGCTCGTCTCGCTCGGATTCGCATGCCTGATAACGTAGCCCTGCTTGGGGGAGCCACGCCTCGCGTCGTGTCCGTTCCAACCAGTTCTGGAGACCTCCATATCGTTGGTGCAGGCCACGAAAGCGATCGGGAGATGAGAAACCTTGCGGCCTCATTTCCGGATGTCGAGCGTCCCGGTTGTGTCATTGGGCTGTTGCATACAAACGTCGAGAGTGCCAGCACCACGGGAGAGCATCACGCGTATGCGCCGTGCACTGCCGCGGACTTGTCCCGAGACAGCTACTCCTACTGGGCACTCGGGCACATTCACGTTCCCGGCCCCATTGGCGCAGAGGTGCCGGCTTACTATGCGGGCTGCATTCAGGGACGCCACTTTCGCGAATCAGGTCCGCGCGGAGGCTACCTGGTCACGATGGACAACGACCTGCCGGCTGAGGTCGAATTCAGGTCGTACGCTCCGATTCAGTGGCACACCGTTGACGTGCCACTCGATGAGGGGTCAGCCGGTGTTTCACCCACCGATGTCGCAGGACTTGACCGGTTGGTTGCTACGGCTGTGCGTCAGTTGAAGTCTGAGTGGACGGGCATCGACCTTGCCGTTCGCATTGCGCTTACCGGTGGTACGACACTATCCGATGAACTACGTGATCCGGAGCAGCGCAACCACCTGGCGGAAGCCTGGGCGACCGAGTTGGATCTTCTTTACGTGGAGGTTGACGCTTCAAAGACACACGCTCCGATTGATTTGGAATCCGCCACGAGCGAAGCCACCGTGCTTGCCGAAGCGCTAAGCATTCTGGACGAAGTGTTACTGACACGCGACACAGATACGTTGCGCGCACTTCTTCCGACCGAATCGCTCGCCCAGGATCATGAGAACCTGCTACGCTACATCGCGGATAACGCAGACAGCCTGCGATTTGAGTTGGCTGAGCGCATGCTGATTCAGGAAAAGGGATGAGAATCTCAGGGGTACACATACAGTCCTTTGGTCAACTTCGCGACGTCACATTGGCGGATCTCGACGCAGACATCGTTTGCATCGCGGGTCCCAACGAAGTTGGTAAATCGACTGTGTTCGACTTCGTCGGATCCATGCTGTACGGCATCTATCCCGTCACCCTTGAGAACCATCCGTACGCTCCCCGCGACGGCGGGACTATCGCCGGCACCCTCAGCTACCGGCTCGCCGACGGATCGGGCGGCCGCATTGCGAGGCGCCTTCGGTCATCGCCAGACGCCGAATGGACAAAGGGTGACGGCCTCTTTGCGCACCCGCAGCAGATAAGAAATCGGACACTCCCGGTAGTTGATCACGTATCACGGTCGGTATTTCGGGACGTTTACGCGTTGTCCCTGCTGGACCTGAAGCGTTTTGAGTCAGGCACTTTTCAGGAGATTGAGGAGCGTCTTCTCGGCGGGCTCAATTCGGCCCAGGTGCGTCCGGCGAGGGTAGTTGCTGAAGCGCTTCATGCGGATGCGTCGCGAGTCTGGCGCAGCGACAATAGAGGAAAGCCGCTAGCGCGGGCACTCGCTGCACGGAAACGTGAGCTGACGAGTGAACTCCGGGAGCTCCGAAGAGCGGCCGAGTTGCTGCGCGAGGTGTCTGGGCAGTTGGATTCCATCAACCAGGAGCTCGCCTCGCTGGTCTCAAGGCGAGAGAGCTTGCGACAGGCAATAGCAAACGCATCTGCGGCTCGTGCGGCAGTTGAACGTCGCCGGTCTGTCGAGGCTTTGCGGCATGCCGCAGACGCGGTAAGTGCGCTCGGCGACGTGCCGGAAGATCCGGTCGGGCTGTTGGAACGGTTGGCTGCGGAGATTCGCCAACTTGACGACCGGATTGCCGACGTTCGGACTGAGCTCGATGAGAACGCCCGATCGGGACTACGTGATTGGCCGGTGGCGGCGCTATATGAGCAGCGGGTCGAGATCCGCGCCGCCTGTCGCCGGTTTGAATCAGCCGTGTCAGCGATGGACGGAGCCGGGGGCATGCGACTTGAAATGTTGCAGCGGGCCCGAGGCTTTGAGGCTGCTGCGGCGAAAGTCGTCGTCACCGACGATAAGTCGTCCGACAGCGTTGTCCACGCCTTTGCGCGTATTGATCGGGCCGGATTGATCGATGTCGCTGATAACGCTCGCGTGTTGCAGGATGAGGTTCTCAGCAGTGCGAGTCAACGCAGAAGACTGGCGCACCGCAATCGGTTGCTGGCGCAGGCCGCTGTTCTGTCGACGATGCTTGCATTCGTTGTCCAGGCCTTCCGGCCCGGAATGCTCGCAGCGCTGATCTGGACCATCGTTGTTGGATCGCTGGCTTTCGTCGCGCATGGCCGGATTGCCCGACGGCGGCTCACGGACGCTGACACCGCGGTGCGGAAACGTGTAAGCCAGCTCGCTGCTACACTGTCGACACGGGTAGCCGATCTGAAACTGCATCCGCACGTGGTCGAGGGCGACCTGGTTGGCGTGGTCAATGAGATTGAATTGCTTCGTAACGAGGCGCGTGCGCTGTCGCGACTGCAGCGTGATCACCAGCAGGTTGTTACCCGGTTTGAACGCGCGTCCCGTGATGTTGTAACGTTTTCGGCGCAATATGGCGTCGCGTTTGGCGGGGATGATGCTGCGCAGGTTGTAGGGCGCGTTGCTTCAGACGCTGCTGCAGATGACGCTGCAGATGTTGCTGTAGACGTTGCTGCAGATGTTGCGGCAGACGTTGCTGTGGCGGCCACGGAGCTGCTCGCGCGCGTCGCGAAGGCCGAGGCGATTGTTGAAGCCGAACCCACTCGTACTGCCCGACGAACAACACTCCAGTCGGAGCTCCAGAGACTCACCGGCCGACGCTCGAATACCCAGGAACAGAGAGACGCGCTTGAAGCGAGGTTAGTTGAACTCGGCGACGGCAATCTTGCGGCCGGCGTGTCGGTGTTGTTGGCGGGTCGTGCGGCTCAGACCGAGTTGATACGGATTGCTGAAGCTGAAGCCGCGTCCGATGTTGCGCCAGGTGTCGCTTCCGTCGCTCCGCATGATGGTGATCTGTCGGATGTTGATCTGGCGCGTACTGGTCTGGCGGATGAACAGGCACTGAAGGAAGAGGAGACCGCTGTTACTTCACGGATTGATGAACTCGATCTGCAACGAGATAAGTTGCGTTCGCGTCAGCTTGAGTTGGCAAAGCATCGGGGAGTTGATGATGTCGAAGGTGAGCTCGACGGGTTGGATGCGGAACTGTCGGCGGCCCGGCTGCGGCATGACGCCCTGAGGTTCCTGGAGTCGATCGTTCGCCGTGCTGACGAGCGCTTCCGGGAGAAGCATCAGCCAGATGTGGTTGCTCGTGCCAACGAGATGCTCGCGCTGACGACAGACGGGAAATATCGCCGGATTGTCTTTGACGAAAAGACATTGGAGGTGCATATCGTTCGAGCCGGCGAGCGAACGCCGAGGCCAATCGATGAGTCTGTCAGCCAGGGGACCCGCGATCAGGTATATCTGGCGCTTCGCCTCGCGCTTGCTGAGCACATGGATGAGGCGCACGAGCCGGTTCCGATATTCCTCGATGAAGTGTTCGTGACCTGGGACGCTGAGCGTCGCAAGCGATTCTATCCGGTGCTGACGGCGTTGGCTCAGCGCCGGCAGATATTTCTGCTGACGTGCCACCGATGGTTCGAGGAGGAGGTCCTCGTTGAACTGGGAGCCCACGTCGTATCGCTGGACCGGCACACGACGTCGGATGACTCGTTGCAGATGCGACTACTGTGAGCGATTTTGTGTCAAATACGGAATACGTACAATTCGCCACTACAATGAAGAAGAGCTTACTGCTTATCGCGGCGTTGTTTATTTCAACGTCGACGCAGGCACAGGTCGGCATCACCGTTGAGCCGTTTGCCGGCCTTTCATTTCCGACTGACTCCGGTTTTGGAGACGCATTCGAGACCGGTTTGACGCTTGGCGCGAGAGCCGGCTACGCCATTACAGATGCTGTGAAGGCGACGGTTGGCTTCTCTTATGGTCGCTATTCCTCGAAAGACAGCTTTGTGGATGTAGAATCTGCCGCGGCCAAGAGTGCTGGATTGAGCGGCGTACAGGGCTTTGACCCCAGTGCCACGTACACGCTGTTTGGCATTCGGGGCGGCGTCCGATACGGTGCTGCTGTTAACGAGACGGTCGGATGGTTTGGCGGCGTCGAAGTCGGGCCAACGAATCAGAAGATCAAGTCGGACTTTGGTAGCACCGATGGGGAGTGGGACCTGACGCTTGGCGTATACGCCGGT
>JAUIJQ010000148.1 GCA_030431165.1 Rhodothermia bacterium
CCGCCGGAAAGATCTCCTTCTTCGAGCACAAACTCCTGCTCCCCCTTTGTAGAAAGGGGCATTGCGTTTGCAACGATTGGTTGCGAATCAACATCTACGAAGCGGGAATCACAGAATACGAGAACGGCTTCCCGAGCAACGCCATGGCCGCCCATGTCCTGGCCGAAGACGTCCTGGCCAATTGCCATCGCGAGTCGTTCCAACTGAGGCACGTGTATCCCCAGGGGCCGGCCGCCGACTTCTATTCATCGCTCGCGGGCGATGAAAACTACTTTCCGGTCATCCACGTTAGCGATGATTGGAAATCCCTCTACGTGACGTGGAACATGGCGTTCATCCTGGGCGAACTTAACAACCTGCACTACCTGTTCCCGAAGCTACTGATTCCGTCGGTCCTCTGCTCAAGTAGCGAGAACTTTCTGGGGGCTCGGATCGTCTCGCTCTGGATTTCGATAAACAGCGCTCTGTTCTTGAATTACAGCCGTGTGGAAAAGGTTCCGGCACCCAAACACCGACGTGAGATGGCGGCAGCCTGGGGACAGATCAATCGACGGTCCGCCGAGAACCTGTACAATGCCGTCGTCGACTCTGACCCCAGTGAATTGTCGGACGGCTTTCAGCAGCGCTTCGCGCGCCCGTACACGAACCTGGCGACGCAGGTCATAGATTTCATGAAGCGATGAGGGACCCGTCACAGAGGGCAGGCGAGCGTCGCGGCCAGGGCGGCCGCGACGTTCAGCGATCGATAAACATCCAAACAACAGGCTAAAGCCGAAGACACCACCCGCGAGCCTCGGACGCCCTCGGAGAAGCGAAGCGATGAAGCGATCAGAACAGAGCAAGCTTTCACTCTCCGGCTCGGTCGCCCTCGGAACAGGCGTCATGATCGGCGCCGGCATTTTTGTGCTGATGGGCCAGATCGCAGAGCTGGTCGGAACACTCTTCCCGTTGGCATTTGTCGCCGGCGCGATCGTGGTCGGCTTCAGCGCCTATTCATATGTGAAGTTCTCCGGTGCGTACCCGTCATCAGGCGGCGTGGCGATGTTCACGCGCAAGGCATTTGGCCCGGGAACAATGGCGGGCACGTTTTCGCTGCTGATGTATGTGTCGATGGTCATCGCTGAGAGCCTGGTCGCCAGGACCTTCGGGTCGTACACGCTGCGCCTGTTCGACGGCGGCAACCCTGCTGTTCTGGTTCCGATCCTCGGCGTCGCACTGATCGTGTTCGTGTATGGGGTGAATATCGCGGGCAACGCCGCGATCGAACGCGCGGCGAAACTCACGGCCGTGCTGAAAATTGGAGGCATCGCAATCCTGGCCGTAGCGGGGCTGATCGCTGCGGGGACTCCGGGGGCAGAGAGCTGGGTGAACACGCCAGCACCAGGAAGTTCAGGTGGGGCGTTCAACTTCCTGGCCGCACTCGCTCTGTCCATCCTTGCGTTCAAGGGGTTCACCACCATCACCAACCAGGGCGACGACATTGTGGCCCCCCGCCGCAACCTTGGCCGCTCGATCATCCTATCCGTGCTGATTTGCACCGTGATTTACACTGTGTTGGCTGTGTCGGTCGCGAGCAGCCTCAGTATCGACGCGATCGTCGACGCAAGGGACTATGCGCTCGCAGCCGCGGCGGAGCCTGTCTTCGGCGAGATGGGGGTCTTCTTCACAGTGCTCCTTGCGATGGTGGCGACCGTTTCGGGACTGGTCGCCAGCGTCTATTCGGCCTCGCGGATGCTCGCGATGCTTAGTGAAATGAAGCAGCTGCCGCGTCTCTACGGTGGCGTGCGCAACCCTGCCCTCACAATCACTGTCGTGCTCGCCGTTGGACTGACGGTGTTGTTTGATCTCTCCCGGATCGCCTCGATCGGGGCCATGTTCTATCTCACCATGGACATCGCCATCCACTACGGTCTGGTTCGATACCTTCGCGACGATGTCGAGTTTGTTCCGTGGGTTCCAGTTGTCGCGATAAGCCTGGACTGCATCATTCTGGCTTCGTTCGTAGTGCTGAAGTTGAGGCAGGATCCGCTGGTCGTGATCGTCGCGTTGGTAGGTTTCGTCGCCATCCTCGTCTCGCAACGGCTATTCATGATCACACACACGGATGACGTCGGAATCATGCACATGGAAATGGCGATGGGCGGGCCGCAGATGGATGACATGAAGATGGATCGGACGAGCGCAATGGACATGAGTATGGAACAGCACGGTCACGACAATCCGTACGACATGGACGCCGAATCGTCGGACAACAACGACGCGAACGGGTCGTAGCTGGGACGCGGTCGGCACAGCCCGGTTTCAATTGTTTCGGTCCTGTGGCTCGCGTGCTTGACGCCGCCGCCTGGTATCGATACCTCCCTACCCGGGGCAGGGTATAGCTCCAGTAAACTAACGCGACCTGCAGGTCTGCGGAAATGGAGGGACATGCGAAATCTACTACTCCTGACTTGTGTGGTTGGTGTGGGTTGTGGCGGTACGTCCGGTGCCAACCCCCACGACATGGGCGTGAATCAACATGCAGAAGTGGCGGCGAGTCATGACCGCATCGCTGAGCAACATGAAGCGCAGTTCGATCCAGACGCAACGGCGCTGCGTGAACGCTGCGCTTTGAGAGGCGACGGCCCGTCCGGGGGCTCGGATGGCAGCTCACACGGCGGCGACCTCTACCATTTCGACTCAGATGTGTGCTGGACGTCGGTTATCAATCCAACCGAGGAGCATCGACGGGACGCGGAGGAACACCGGCGCCACGCGGAAGACCATCGGGCCGCTTCAATGACCCTGGGTGAGGCGGAAGCCCGTGCCTGCGTCGGAGTCAGTCCTTCTGACCGTGATGCAAGCCCGTTTATGCATGTCGATGACATCGTTGCGGTGGATCGCACTGAGACAGGCGCCACGCTGACGTTCCGGGAAGTGCCCGGGTTGAGCGCGCAGCGCTTGCGGCAACTCATCGACTGTCACCTGGCACGCAACGCGTCCCTCGGTCACAGCATGCCCGATATGCCGGATTGCCCGCTCGTTCCGCGGGGTGTTGAAGCACGCGTTCAAACAACGAACCGGGGGCTCGCAGTTACGATCTGGTCCGATGATCAAGCCGTCGCGCGCGTCATACAGGAGCGCGTCGAACGGCTCTCTGCGCGTTAGTACATCGGACGCGGCGTGTCACAAAGCAGCGTTTCGCGGCAATTGGCGGAGAAAAGGCACCCGAGAAAAACGGAATCGACGCTGCTTCCGGTGAAGAAGTACGACTTCAGTCCGAGGCGCTGGCGGGCGATGGCGCAGATTTACGTTCGTAGGTGATTCCTTTCTGTTGGTGCGTCAATCCTACGCCTCGCGGCAAACTTGGAGCCGGGAGGCGTCGCTGGCTGGTTCACGCTTCATGGAGCGTCAGCACTGTCATCAGTCTCTGTCATTGCGTGCGCGCCCTGCATCGCACCGGGCTCAAGCTGCGAATGCACGTCGACGGTCTGAAACTGCCCATTCGCCCGGTACTGGAACCAATACATGCTGGTACATACCCCGACGACGATTCCGCCGACGACAAGCACAATGCCGGCAGCCTTGAGGAGTTTCGCGGCCGGTTGCTTCGACGCATAGTGAAGCAGGACGAGCCCCGCCGCGATCGAAAAGATCTCAAGCATTCCTGCGATATCAGCGAGAAACTGGGCCATGACTACCCCTCCCTGTGATTGGTGATTGGTTGCGAAACTTCCATCATAGTTCTCCCTGTGGGGTACGAGCGGTGGTGCCTGTTCGATTTCCGAAGGCAAGTCCGACTGGAGCCGCCCGCAATCGGTGAAGACCGAGCAATTCGTGAGCAACGCAATAGTTCCGCGCATCGTTGCCGCGACCCGGGGACGCCCGCACGGAACCCTACTCCGGTAGGGTATCATGTCCCTTCGGTCAAGTTGCACGGGAATGCAGTTGAATACCGATCCTGGTCCGGCGATGCTGGCGTTTGGGAATCGTTGTCGTAGAGATCCAGCTTCGACCAGCGTGAACGGATTTCGTTCGATAGCCTGAGAATGGGTACCACAGCCGGTGTCGCTCAGTGCTAGCAGAACGTCCTGATGTCCCACTCGCTTCGAGCGCAATCATGCGACCTTTGCGGCGGCAGCACTGCCGATATATACCGCACCCGTTGCATTTCACTTTTCGTGCCTTCAGGGGGCGAAGCATGCTCGATTCAGACGGGAAGAAGAATGTCGAGGCCCGCCTCAAACGCGCCCTCGGACAGGTGTCCGGGATCCAGCGCATGGTCGACGACGACCGCTATTGCGTAGACGTGTTGCTCCAGATCTCGGCGGCGCGCGCTGCTTTGGCAAAGGTCAGCAAGCTGCTCCTCGAGTCGCACATTCACACCTGCGTTGCTGGCGCGTTCGACGGCGACGACCAGTCAGAGCGAGAGGCGAAGATCGCTGAACTCGTCCGGGTATTTGAGAAGAACTGCAGCTGCTGAGCCAGAACGTCGTTCGAGACAGCGGTGTCAGCATGGACGGTCTTGTGGAGGCCCGCAGCGAAGCCAATTGGAAGATTTGTGGTTGAGGCCTCCCATATTGACCGAGTTTCGTGACCGGTGCTTAACTGGCGGCGTCGTTTCGATCCCGTCGACGTCAGTTGTCAGGTACTGGGGCACGTGCGCCATAAGCCCGTCGGAACGGCGCATGTAACACCTGTCTCAGCGCAAAAAAGCGGCCGTCTTGACGACCTCCGCAGAAATTGATCTTCCTACGCTCGCGCGCCGCGGTGGATGGCGGCCAGCTGCTCCTACGCGACGTCCAGGCTGATCGGGATGCGGCGGAGTTTGCAGTAGGAGTTGGAAGAGTTCCGACGAAATTGATCTTCCTACGCTCTTCGCGGCCACTATCCCACTCCACTGCGACGAGCTGGCACAAGTTTGAACGACCGCCCCACCTGTCCCACATAAGATGAAACACCCACGTGTTCTTTCCCGGACACGGCACCGGCCGTCAGTCCGCCGCCCGGAGCCTCCGCATTGCAAACACCGGCCGGAAAGCGGAACCTCGCGCAGGCACTCTCCGACGTTCGCAGGATGCGCTACGTCACAACAGCCCTTTCGTCAGGCCCTCAATGCGGTCCGGCGCCAGTTCGGTCATTCTCTTGACGATACGGTCTACAAGGTTCACGCGAGCCGGGTAGTCTTCTTTGAACCAATTCGACAACGTCAGCACTACCACCAGCATTCTGGTGTCGAGTTGCTGTAAGTCGATCGCTTCCAGATACGCAGCTGCCTCTTCGAACTTTCCGTCGATGAGCAGGTCATCCACGATGTCGAGCAGCACAGCAGCGCCCTCACCTGACTCACCTCGCAGCACATATTGGTGCAACTCCGCCGCGGGCGTGATGCCTTCGTTCTGTGCAGTATTTCCTGTGCCTGACATCCGAGTACTCCGACCGTGCGGCGCAAATGTATGTCATCGCCGAACCGGTGTCCAACCGAGTTGGATGGAACGAGAATCGCGATCTTTCGGCGAGTTCGCGCAGTAGCCGGAGTCCGTCTCTACCGATCTTCGTGTTTGTTGGAGATCACGTCGCCAGGCCGGATATCGTTTGGCGGAATGCTCATCAGCAAACCGTCGCGAACCACTTCCCACTCCCTGGAAGGTAGCTCACCCTCTTCGTACGCGGAACCGAGAGCGCCGAATGATGCTGCGCCGGGCGTCCACGGTTTCACCCATTCCGGCTTTCGCGGGTTGGTCGGTCGCTTTCTCTCTGCCTTTTCGTCTTTCATTGAGCAGTGACGATAGTATTCGTGAACCGGCCTGCGCGGTCTAAGCCGTCGGCCGGATCCGCCTACGAAACCGACAACCCACTTTGCCGGAATCGTTCGCGTAATCACTGTACCATTTTGCCTGGCAGCTCACACCGCCGCGAACGCAAGCAGTCCGGTAGCGCCAATTCAGGCCACGGATCCCGCGACGACTGCACAGCAGAAACCCGGAGCACGTCAAGGTCCATCGCAATCCCGGGCCGGTTCAGGTGCGGTCTGACCCCCTGTCTGCGAGCGCTACCACAAAGTGACGATCACGGACGACTCGTAACCATTCGGATAGAATCGACCCGACCGTAAGCGCTGAAGACACACTTGCCTTGTAAAAATACAACGTTGGCCGCCGCAGTGACCAGATGGAACGAAAATCAGAGAACGACGACGATTCAGGCGATAGCGTGGTACCGCGTTCTTTACGACGAGTGGCCCAACTTCAATCGACTCGGGAAGTACATGGGAATCAACGCTGTCTCCGCGGAATCCCGCTGTCGCCACCTTGAGGCAGAAGGATTCGTCAAAGTCCGCAGCCGTGGACGACGATGGATGCAGATCTCGCTGACCTTTGAAGGTCGAGAACTCCTGCTGTCGATACATGGCGGAAAAATGCCTTAACTGTTACAAGTCGCAGGGTTTGCATTAGGACGCCGACGCTGAACAAAGCTTGGAAGAGCTCAGCGCACAGATCCCAATTTTTGCTCATCGAAATGGCAGCCCCCGTGATGAAGACTCCTAAAGACTCTGCTGCGCGCGCCCGCTCGAATCGACGGGAAATTCGCAGCCGTGAACCGCTCCTTCTGCTGCTGGAGCGCCACTGCGACGGCGCCACTCCTCAGAAGCTTACCTTCTGGGTAAGCGGGGGTCCCGGGTCGCGACGCTGGCGAGCTGGCGCTGGTGTGCGCCTGAGTGCGCTCGTTCGGGATCTCCGAGACACGCAGATCGACGATGTTCCGGCGCTCATTGGGTGGCGGCCGGGTCGGTTGCGAAAGATGCTAGCATTGCGGCACCCGGCAGTGGGCCGAGCCCTGAACGCGACTCGTCGGTCGTGGTGCCGGCCGCCCTTTCAATGACACTGGTAGCTCTTATGAGGTCGATGACACGAGCGTGGGGGCGCGACCGCGCGCACGCGAAGTCCGAAGGCGACGGGCCGCGAGCGTGAGCTTCAGCCGTCGACCCCATAAGCTCGTGTGCACCCGTCTGTACGAGTTCACCGACAGGCGCGGTGGATACGCAGTGCGCGTCACCGGGTTTGACGCTCTCGCGGCAAAGGACCTGCGTGGCAATATCGAGATGCTCGAAGGCGTTGATACTCTGGACGAGGCACGCGAGTGGCGAGATCAGATTTACAGCGACCTTAAGGCCGCGCGCTATCGCCCCGGCTGCTACCCGACGCCCGGTCAAACCTGGCGCGAGTTCTTCGAAGAGCTGCTCGGCGACCGCATCGAGTTTCGCGGATCAAAGAAGCGCACGATCGACGCGCTACGCTACACGGTCGAGCCCTTCCTTCTGGCCCACGGCGTGCAGCAGGTCTGCGACCTCACGTACCCGCAGATCCGCGAGGGCTGGTACACGGTGCTGCGAGATCTCGACGTCGCGCAATCGACGCGCCGGCGCATGTTCTCGGACACAAAGTGGGTGG
>JAUIJQ010000149.1 GCA_030431165.1 Rhodothermia bacterium
ATGGACCTGATGCTACGTGTGGCGATTCCTGATCAGGCCAAAGTAGAAATGCGGATCATCATGAACCAACCGAACCGGAAGATAGCGGGTTCATCGGCAACAGTATCGTTGGTTCCGCGTCGTCGGGCTATTCCGGCAGGTCAGACACAGCAAGGTACGTCGGCAATCCGGCCGCTTCGTTGCTGTAGGCGGAAGAGAAGTGAACATACCTCCCGCCGTTTCCTGCTTGAGCGTCCCACATGTCGCGCTGGATGCGACCGATGTCCGCGCCGTATAGATGAAGGCTGACGGTTGGTGCATCGGATGCACACTCTACTTGGTGGAAGAGAAACCGGTCACTTCCAAGAACACGAACCTGTCCTACCGGACAGATGCGCTCTTCTGTCTGCGCAGGAGGAGATAACAGGTCGGGGGCTACGTCGTAGAGGCGCTCCCGCTCCAGTCCGTCCAGGCAGGTAAAGGCACACCAGCACTTGTGGTTGTGGATTACCGCTGCCTGCCCCGGCATGAATACATCGAGGACGATACTGAACGATGCCTGGTCGTTTACGAAGAGCAGATACGAGGCATACGGGGCGTCGGGCCGGCAGGCGAGGTACCGGGAATCCGGGATGCGCCACTCCGAGACAAACGCTTCGGTTATTGTCTGGATTGCCTCAAGGACATGCGATTCTGCCAGTCTGCCGTCAGCGCCACGTATTGCGATGTCGTTACAGCGCTTTGCAAATGCGACAAATTGAGCGTCACCGCAAATCGCAGCCGGCGAATCGTCAACAAACTCGTCTGTAGAAAAAGAACCGGACACGAAGGGCTCAATGCAGGCAAACACAAATCGGGAGCCAACTGCACTCAACAGCGCCTGCTGTGATCAGCTGTAAGCAACTGTTCTCATGCGGTGGCCTTCCAACATGGTAACCAACGCAGTGGCGCCCGCCAAACCGTCCGGCGCAGCTTCCTACATGATGGCCGCAAGCACCCGACTGCGGTCGCCCGACGAGCCGATTGTGTCAGCGGCGGAGAGATAGGCGTCCACGAGGCGTTCTCCCTCAATTTGGCCGGCGGCAGCGATCAGGACCCTGCTTGCATCACCGCTCGACGAAATGCTCTTCACCGACTCCAGGATTGCCTGCAGCGTTGCTTCACTGAGGTCGTCGTGGGCTAGGATGGCCCGAAGGACGCGTGCGTGGTCGCCCGATGAAGGGATGGTCGACACCGCTTCGAAGAATGGCACACGATGAGCCTGCGTGTCGGTGTAGTGTGGCGCCGCGGCGATCAGAAGTCGCGACCTGTCACCGGACGATCTAATCGTCGAAGCCACATCCAGCACCATACTGATGGTTCGGGCGCCGGGATCTGCTTCGACAATGGCTGTGAGCGTCCGCGTTTTGTCGCCCGATGACTGGATGGTGCGGATAGCGTCAAAGTACGCAGGCAGTGAGGCTTCGTGGGCGAGGTACTTTGGTGCGGCACTTCCTAGAAAGCGGGCTCGGGTTCCGCTCGAGGCAATGCGCGCCTGGGCGAGTTCGGCGATTTGACTCAGTTCCGACTCGCGTGGGTCGGCCTGCTCAATTGTCGCGGTCAGGTATCGGGCTACGGCTGATCCGCTTTCGATCTGTTCGACCTCGCTCAGTACTGCAGACACACCGCCTTCGCGGAGGATCCGCGCGACGCGTTCGTTGACGTACAAGCCCGTTTCCCGGACGATAGTCAAAAAGATGGGCTGCAGCGTTTGTCGCGCGTCATCATCGTACGCGAGTTCGCGCCCCTCTAGCCGATACACGTGCTCCAGGCCCCCACCGCGCGTTGGCCGAACCTCCAGCCGGATGTCGCTGTCGCGATCGGTGAAAATCATCCGGAAGTATCCGCCTGAAGAAATGCTCTGAATTCCGGAGTCGTCATCCAGGAAGCGAATCTCGCCGTCTGACTCCACTTCGAGGCGCGAGTCGTCGTTGGATCGAATCCAGCGCATGCTCCCGTCGTTTCGGTTCATCGAGATGTTCGATCCCGACTTGCCGCTGCGCGTTGACTGTCGTGCGTCAGCCGTATGTACACCCAGTGCGAGGCTCAGTATCAGGAGTGTCAGCGTGCTCTTGTTCATGTTTTCCGTTGGTCAAGGTGCCGGGTGTGGTCCGCTCCGGCAGATTTGTAATGTCTGTGCCGCGCAATCTGACGGCGCGAACTGCTATCGGCGTGCTAGCTCACGCAAGAGCGTTTCGCGCTCGCCGCTCGACGGGACGGCGTTTACTGCAGCGCGCAGGGCTTCATCAATCGAGCCGCCGCCTGGTGCCTGGCGAATGAGATCGCGCAGCAGTCGGCTGCGCTCACCACTCGATCGGACCGATGAGCTTGCCTCGATAAGCCGGATGAACGGCAGGTTCTCTTTCGCGTCCCGCGCAAGCAGCTCACTCAGAACGAGTCTGGAATCTGAGGAGGACCTGATGCTTGACGCTGCTCCCAGAAAGGCCTCGTACGTTGCCCGATGATCCGGAATTCGCTGCGCGGCCCGGCGAAGCACGCGCGCGCGGTCGCCATCTGATGAGATCCCTTTTGCCACCTCAAACAGGTGGGCCCAATTTGCAGGGGACAGCTCCGCGTCGAAGACCGTGCTGCCTGACGGTTCGATCGGGGTCACCTGCTGCGGTTCTTCAGTTGGTTCGATCACCGCAACGTTGCTTCGCTGGGCGGTTGGTTCGGCAATGGGGCCGGGACTCGACGCAACCGCAACGGGCCGGATAACATTGGTGTACGCGGCGGCGTACGTAGTGGCATCCCGAAGCTCAAATGAAACAAGTGGTCGCACAACAGTTGTCACGCAAACGACGAGCGCAACGATGGCAACGACGACGGCGGCCTGTTCGATCGCAACGCCCGGTTTGGCAAATCCTTTTGCTTCGAGTACGAGACGCATGCGATCCACAAGCCGTCTCGTTCGGTCGGCCATCCCGGGCACGACGGTAATCCGATTGGCCAGTAGTCGCAGCTCGATCATCTTCTGCACGGAGCGTACGTAGGCTTCCGGTCGTCGTGTGCGAGCTACAACCCACGCATCGCATGCTTCTTCGCGATCTTCGTGCATCCGGCGGGACAGCAGCCACACGAGCGGATTGAAAAACACCAGGCACTCAGCGAGTCGTTGGATGAGGAGGGTGAGATCGTCGTAGCGTTCAAGATGCGCGGCCTCGTGGAGAATCACTGGCTCGAGCTCAGCCGCGCTGAGCTTGGTAGTGACATCCGACGGCAGGAGTATGGTCGGGTTTATGATTCCACACGCGACGGGTGAATCAATCTGATCTGACAGGGCAATGCGGTAGCGGCGAGTTTGGCCAAGGCGTGCGCTCGGGATGAGGCTGGGACTGAGCGAGCGAGCCCGCCGCTTTGCAGCTTCGAGGCGGACGAGTCCAGCGCCGAGCCGAGCCAGGCCGACAATCGTAACCACCAACCAGACTGCAACGATGACCAGGAAGACGCGAGTCCGCTGCGGGGGCAGGTTTACTGTAATGAACCCACCGGATGCTTCGCGGGAGCCCGTTACCTGGCGCACGCCTGCCGCCGCGGCGCTCTGGGCCGCACCGTCTGCAACTGCGGCGTTCCCGGTTGAGCTTTCCTTGGCGGTGCTGTGTTGAGCAGTGCTGCGCTGAGCAGTGCTGTTCGGGGGAGTGTCCGCCTGGGCAGTGTTCGTCTGGGCAATGCCGGTCTGGAGAGTGTTGTTGCGAGTTGTGGTGCTTTCAGGCGCCGGACTAACTGTCGTTGCTGCGTTGCGGGCTGGCGCTGCGCCAGGTTGCAGGATCCACAGTACCGCCGGTAGAGCGAGTATCGCGACGAGCGCAACCGTCCAGATTACATACCGCGTCGCGGCTGTCGGCGGATGAACAAGCTCAAGAATGCGGACCGAAGCAAAGGCAATTGCCACGATAACGGCTGAGACGAGCGAGCCATTAAGGATGGCGCCGGCGACTTGGGGAATGTCAACGATGAGGTCGGTCATGGCTAGCCACGCTTTCCTTTTTTGTGCTCCTGCGATTCTGATTCGAGCAGCTTGCGCAACTCTTCAACGACCTCGGGTGTGACGCTGTCTTCTTCCAGCACGTTTGCGACGAGCAATTCGGCCGAGTTATTGAAGAACCTGTCCATGACGTAGCGGAGGGCGTCGCGACGTGCTTTGCTTGCCTTCACGATTGGTTCGTACACAAAGGCGCGGCCCTCTTTTTCGTGGCGCAAGTAGCCTTTGTCTTCCAGGATGCGAACGGTCGTCAGGACCGTGGAGTAGGCGAGGGGGGCCTCTTCAGGCAGGTCTTCGAGGATATCCGCGACGGTGCACTTACCGCGTGCCCAGATGATGCGCATCAAGCGCAGTTCGGATTCAGTAAGCGTCGGCGATTTCTTTCTGGCCACCGGAAGTTCGCATCGTGTATTAAACAATTAATAGATAGTACGACGCGTCGTCAGATGGTTGCAATACCCAACTATTAATTTTTTCGTTGTTGGACCGGGCTTCCGCTCAGATCGACCAAATCAGTCCCGTAAGCCCTTTCCGTCAAGAATCTTCGGCAGCAGCTTTTCGATGCGTGAACGGCGGGTCTTTGCCTGTTTGGCGCCTGAGAAATGCAGGATGTAGGCGCGTTGTCGGCCAGGGGTTAGCGCTTTGAATGCGGCCTCGGCACCGGGCACTTCCTCGAACGCTTCGGACAGTTCATCCGGAATCTCCTCAGACCGATTCTTCGGGGCTACCGTCTTGCCCGCCTTTTCACACGCGATCGCTTCGGCGATGAAGGCACGCAGGGGGCCTTCAGCGGCCGCGAGATCAGCCATGTTCTCGATCATCAGACGGCGCGCGGCGTGCGAGTTCTTCCCGGGGCGCTCGAGGAGTTTGTCGGGATCTGTCAGTAGCGCGCCCTTGAAAAACATAAACGCGCAGTGACGCTTAAACGGCTGGATGATGGCGACATTGCTACCCCGATAAGCATAACACGGCTTACCCCAGCGCAACAACTCGTCAAGTCCGCAGTCGAGCGCTATCGCGCGCAACTGTTCCATCTCGCTGCGCCAACGCGGGGCGCGTTCAAGGAAGGCGTCGACGTTCGGGTCCATGGCTTATCCGGATACAAGATGCGACGTATGGTCAAAGGTAACACTGACCAGGTCACGTCATGATCCACGTCAGATCACGACGCGCTCGGCGACCTGCTGCATGACGTAGAACATTTCGGCGGCGATTTGCCGCGTTCGTTCATCGTAGCGCGCCGATTCTTCGGGCGTACCGTCAGCGACTTTGGGGTCCTCATACCGCACCGCGATACGCGTTGCCCCCGGGATAAAAGGGCAGTTCTTGTCCGCATCATCACACGTCATAACCGCCGCAAATCCTGACGTCGGATTGGTGTCGTCGTCATACGTCTTCGAGAAGCAGACAATGCCGGGAGCATCCGGCGCGTAGGTGATCGTGTAGCGAGGATTGTCGCCACCTCGATTCGCCACGGCAAATCCGGCCCTTTCCAGCGCCGCGACGGCACGCGGGTTAAACGCCGTCACTTCGGTACCACCTGAGTAGCTGACTACTGGGAGTCCATGCACCGCCGCTGCGACCGTCGCCCAGATCTGCGCCAGGTGACTGCGCCGCGAGTTATGCGTGCAGATAAACACGAGCTGCGCCGGCTTGTCGGCTGAGGCGTTTTCAGCGACGTATGCTGCCAGGTTGTCCAGCACGTCCTTCCGTTGAGGGGGCACCCGCGAAGTATTTGCGAGAACCGATTCGGTGTACGCTGCGAGTTGTGTGCGTAGTCTCATAACCGGGTTTGTCAAGCAGGAGTCAGACTGATCGGGAGCGACCGTAGATGCCGTTGTACGCAGCCACCGCGACGGCGGCACCGATCACCGGGGCGATCAGATAGATCCACTGGTCGGAGATCGGTCCCGCGAACAGCGCGGGAGCAACGGAGCGGGCCGGATTCATCGAAGCGCCGCTGATTGGTCCGGCGAAGAGCGCTGCCAGGGCCACCGTCGCCCCGATTGCCGCACCGGCCATCAGTCCCTTTTCCTTTGCGCCGACTGCCACACAGATGATGACGAACATCAGCATAAACGAGATGACGACCTCCGCTCCAAACGCCTGTTGCCAGTCGCCTGACGGGATCGTTGCGCCGAATGAGTGGTCTCCCGGAAGGACCAGCGCGATGACACCCGATGCGAGTATTGCGCCGACGAACTGCGCTGCGACATAAGCCGCCGTCTCGGTGGCGGTCATCCGGCCGGCGATCAGAAATCCGACAGACACCGCCGGATTGATGTGTGCACCCGAAACGTCGCCCACCGAGTAGATCATCGCCATGACGATCAATCCAAACGTGATGGCGATGCCCACGTGTGTGACGACGCCGGTCATGGTCTCGTTGACCACAATTGCACCGGTGCCTGCAAAAACGAGAAAGAACGTGCCGATCGTTTCGGCGAGCAGTCGTTGCTTCATTCGATCAGCAGCAGTTCTCGCGCGGGGCGCTTGACGCGATCTCGTCGAGATAGCCGGACATTGCGCTTGCCGCTCTCGCGAGCGCGTCGGTATCCAGGCAGTAACATGAGCGCGGGCCGTCGATCTCACCCTTGATCAGGCCGGCTTCTTTGAGCGTCTTGAGGTGACGCGACACCGTCGCCTGTGCAAGCGGCATGGCGTCAACAATCTCTCCGCAGATGCAGGACTCGTGTTGGGCAAGGTGCTGTATGATTGCGAGCCGCGCGGGGTGTGCGAGTGCCTTGCTCAAGTCAGCCAGTTCCTGCAGATCGGACTCAAAAACGTCGGTCTTGGCAAGCATACGTGTTTGACGAACCCGGGTGTGTCCTTAACGCGATCCTTTATCGCGGATATAGGATAAATATACGATGGCGTGATCGAAGTGCCAGCACTCAAACAAGCAGCTTGCAGCGGAAGCCCCGTGCGGCATAGTAGCTTTCTGCCCCGTTGTGGTAGACAAAGACACTGCCGTACCTGAAGTCGCCGAAGATGGCACCACCGCGATCGCGGATCGCCGCTGGTGTAAGGAGCCAGCTTGACGTCGTAGTGTCAAACTCCCCCAGGGCTTGAAGTGCACGGTAGTCAGACTCGGTTAGTAGCGCTACGCCCATGGCTAAAGCTGTTTCAATGGCACTGCCGTCGGGTTTGTGTTTCTTGCGTGCCTGAAGCGCTTCGTCATCATAGCACAGGCTTCGGCGTCCGGCGGGACTCTGCTTTGCGCAGTCGACGAACGTGTACGTCTCGGATTCTTCGTTGTAGCCGATGACGTCGGGCTCTCCGCCGGTTGCCTCCATCTCGCCGAGGGACCACAACTTGTCAGCCGCCGCCGCCAGGCGCTTTTGCACATCCGACCACGAGACGTCTACATGTCTTCCCGGATTCTCTTCGAACCGGGCCTCCAGTGTGGCGAGCA
>JAUIJQ010000150.1 GCA_030431165.1 Rhodothermia bacterium
TCGTGGCGCACTGGCGCTGATGACCGTCACAGGGGCCGCGATTGCGCCAGGGGCCGCAGCGTTTGGAGCCATGATCAACGTGGGCCTCAACTGGACGGCTGCAGCGTGGACCGATTCACCGTATACGCCCAGTGAGGCGGCTGAACACGTGGCGCAGGGAGCCATGTCGGCGGGACTCGCCAAGCTCATCCCCGGCGGCTCGACCATGATGCAGCAGTTCTGGGCCGACTACGCGAGTGACCTCGTGACCGGTGTCACGTTCGACGTGGGCCTCCACAACAAGTCGTGGTCGGAAGCACTGACAACAAACGCCGTCAACTCGTTTGCGTCAGCGGGTGTGGGTGCCGGGCTCCGACTCGGGGCCGCGGGAATCGGCCTCGGCTACACGGCAGTCAAGACAAGGCTGAAAGCAGCCGAAGCCCTAACGGATGACGTGGGATTGGCCAGTAAGGCGGCAGCGTCCGCGGATGAGAAGTACGTGCCGAGCCGCACCGGCGACGTGTTTTCGTCGATCGTAAAAGGTGCCCGCGGCCCTGGCCGAGACATCGCGCTACAGAACGAGACGCTGAGCCTGCTGATGAATGGCAACTTCTATCACCGTCACATTGCGCGCAAGATCATGAGCGGCGAACTCGCGGTGCACTGGGACTACAACCTGCCCCAGCGGTTCGGCGGACTCTGGCATCCCAACACGCCAAAAGCCATCTATCTCAATCCGTGGGCATTCCGATCGCAGCCAAGTTCAGCCCTCAGTCTGGCCGGACTGATTGTGCACGAAGCAACGCATGCAATGGGTGGTGGTGAGCTTTCAGCACACATTGCCCAGGGTCAGTTCATCCACATGTGGTTCAATCAGAAGGGCAAACGCACGACAAGTTTTGGCAGCCAACGGGTTCAGTATGCGCTGAGAGGGGTAGATGTCGCCGTAACCCGTGCCGTCTACCAGACCGCATTGACACACAATCTGGCACACATCAACCAGTTCCTCCACAAGATGGACTACCATCCGGACAAAGCCTTCTTCATCAAGGTCACGCATATCAATGCGTTACACCTTCCGATCAAGCAGGCGGGCGGATGGGGAACGGTGCTCGCGCTGCATCCAACGTTAGACGCGCGACTGAACGCGTTTGCAAAACGACACAAGGGACTGAACTACTAGGACCGAATAATGCGGGCGCAACCGGGGTGCCGGCGGTCGGCATCCGAGTTGCATTGTGCCTGTCTGCACCTGCTTACCACACGCCAGGGCCACAAAAAACGCAGAACGATGCATAACATCAGAAAACTCTTCCTACTGCTTGCCCCAATACTTTTGCTCGCCGTACCGGCGGCTGCCCAGCAGAGCGGCCTGATTTCCGGAGTTGTTGTTGCGGTTACCGACGAAGACGGGCAGCCCGAATCAGACGTCACCGTACACGTTGGTGACAAACCGATCGGCGACACAAACGACGACGGAACGGTAACAATCGGACTCAACGAGATCGATGAAGGCGAGCGCGTAACAGTACGCATCCGCCAGGGCGACGAAACGTCGGTCCACATTGACAAGGAAGGCGAAAACCACTGCGATGATGACGAAGCCGATGAAGCAGAGGGTGAAGAGGACGACGATGCGTGCGTTGTAGTCGGATACCAGGATTGGAAGCGCGGCTACTTCAACATCCGCCTGGGCGATGATCCCTGGTTTGGTTATGACGACGGCAACGACAACGGGATGACCGACATGGGCGACGACGACCGTGGCGGCATGGACGATGACGGTGAAGGCGGTGGATTCGGCATCGAAATCGGGCTCGGGTACAACTTCGATTTTGAGTACGGTGGGTTCACCGTACGCGGATTTGCTGAAGAGCCGATCGACGCCCTCCCGCTGGACTTTGAAGTAGGGTTTGAATTTATGCCGGCGACGGAGTTCAACAGTATCCTGACCTTTATGCTCGATACCTCGTACGGCTGTAACGTCACCGAAGACATTGAGCTGTACGGCGCTGCCGGACTGCGCGTGATTCGTTGGAGCTTTGATTCCGGAGCCTTCTCGAGCAGCACAAGTGAAACCGGATTCGCTTTGCGCGGCGGCGCCCGTTATCCTGTCGGGCCGGTTGATCTTTTTGGAGAAGTCGGCATATCGTTCGCGTACGGCTCCAATCTACCCGAGGTACGGGGCGGGGCCCGCTACCAATTCTAGTCATCTCGAATCCGCGTGAAAGCAGAAACAACCTTCTCGCTGAAAGATCAGCTGTTCAACGCCGAGAAGGTTGATTTCCTCGCCGGGCAATTCAAAAAGGCCGCTCGTGGGTTTCCGCGGGCGGCCTTTTGCGCTCAGGTTGTTGAGGCGTTTCCGCAACTGGAGCTCAAGGAGCGGATCGTGCACATCACCGAGGTGCTGCGCGAGAGATTGCCGGATGATTATCTATCCGCACTGGAAATCATTCTGGCGGCGTTACCGGAGCCACTGGATCCCACAAGAACAGACGACGACTTCGGCGATTTTATCATCGCGCCTCTGTCCCACTACGTTGCCCGCTACGGGTGCGAGCGAAAACACCTGGACGCATCGCTGGAGGCGCTGCGGGAAATCACCCAGCGGTTCTCGGCTGAAGACGCCATCCGGTATTTCCTAAACGCGTTTCCTGAAGAAACACTGGCGTTTCTCGAAGACTGCGCGCGCGACGACAATTATCACGTTCGTCGTCTTGCCAGTGAAGGCACGCGCCCAAAACTACCCTGGTCGCAGAAGCTGACGATCGACTACCGGCAGCCGCTGCCAATCCTCGACGTACTGCATCGCGACCCGACGCGCTACGTGACCCGGTCGGTAGCGAATCACCTCAACGATATCTCCAAGATTGACGCCGACCTGACCGTCGAGACGTTGCGACGGTGGAACAACGGGAGCACGGCGAAGACTGCAGGCAAAGACGCGGCGCGCGGTGATGAACTTATGTTTGTTACAAAACACGCGCTGCGCACCCTGATCAAGCAGGGGCACGCCGATGCAATGAAACTGCTCGGCTTTAGTCCGAACCCGGATGTCACCGTTGCTTCGCTTGCAACGTCAACGCCGACCGTTGTGGTTGGTGAGGCGTTTGAGTTCGAGCTGCGGTTGCGGTCCAACGTCGATCAGCCGCTGCTGATTGACTACGAAATGCAGTTTGCCGGCGACGCGTCGAACGGACGCACCGCTGGACGCACTGCTGGACGCACCGCTGGACGAAAAGTATTCAAGCTGAAGATGATCGAAGCGGCCGCCAACGAAGAGGTCAAGGTCGCCAAGCGGCACCCGATGAAGCTCATGACAACGCGGCGGCTCTATGAAGGCACGCACACCATTTGGATACAGATCAACGGGAAAGTGATGGCAGACCTCTCGTTCGAGCTGGTTGCCCCATAGGCCTCACGGCCGGTGGGTGCGCTACATGGTATGGCAACTTTGCGCCCTTCTGCCTAGTCTCTGGTATAACTACGTTTTGAGTCGTATACATCAATCGGCAGTCCGCACGCCGATTGCGCTATCCGGCACACAGTATTCATGACGCGACCCTCCGCACAACGCACGCCCCCTTTTTGAAAATCCGCGCCTGGCATATCGCCGGAGTCGTCTTGGTGCTTTGCTGCGGAGCCCTTGCCGCATACGCGCTGTGGCCCTCCAATGAAGAAGGCGCAGGGCGCGTCGGAGAAGAACGGCCAGAGGTCCCGGCCGAGACCGCAGAGATTGAAGTTGTTGTTGTTGAACCGCGTGATTTCCCGCTTCGATCAGAGGCCACAGGCTACCTCGCCCCGTGGCGCGAAGCGGATGTATCGGCCGAGATCGGCGGATTTGTCCGGCAGCGCGTCGTCGAAGAAGGGCAGCCGGTTGCGGCGGGTGCGCTGTTAATGAAGTTGGACGAGCGACAGGCTCGACTGGCGCTCGACGAGGCCACTGCAAACCTCATGAAGCTGCGGGCCGAGCTCGCCGTCAGGCGTGTCGGCACGGATGCCCTGGGCGGCAGCAGCAGCGTTGATACCACCGCGCTTGCTGCGGCGCGTCGGCAACTCGCGGAGGCTCAGTCGCAGTACGATGCGGGCACGCTGACGGATCGGGAGCTGCAGGCTATCAGAAGTGCGTTTGAGGCTGAGCTTGTGCGTTCGGGGGTTGACCGAAGTTCGATCGAGCACGCGACGGTAGGGGTTACGCAAGCTGAGACCGCTGTTGACCGAGCGAGGCTGAACCTCGACTACACCGAGATCAGGGCGCCGTTTGGTGGCCGGGTCGCGGACCTGAACGCCGAAGTCGGTCAGCGTGTAGGTACTGGCATGGCCGTCATGCGCATCCTCGACGATACCCGGATGAAGGTTGAAGTCGATGTCGTTGAATCTGAAATGGTCAAGATGCGACCGGGTGCTACGGCCGTGATCCACGTCCCGGCCCTGGGTGAGCGGACATTCGAGGGAACGATCTATGCCGTCAATCCGGCGATTGATCGCAGCAGCGGGACGGGGCGAGTGACCGTTGCGGTTCCGAATCCACAGCGACAGCTTGTGTCCGGACTGTTTGCGTACGTTGCGCTCGAGACGGACCGACTTGCGCAGCGGATCGTCGTGCCCAGCGTTGCGGTTCTTGTTCGACAGGGGCGCGATCTGGTTTTCACCGTCAAAGACGGGCGAGCGCAGTGGACGTACGTGACGGTTGGTGCACGGTCTGGCGACCTGACTGAGATCGTGGAGGGGCTTGCTCCGGGAGACCACGTTGCGGTGTCCAATCACTTTGCGCTGGCGCACGACGCCCCGGTTACCGAGACGGTTGTGGATGCACCAACAACGGGCATCCAGGAACCGGACGGATGAAACGATTCGTCGAGGTTTGCTTTGCGCGGCCGGTAGCCGTGACGGCCGTCTTCGCGCTGCTAGGCGCCCTCGCGGCGGTAGCCTGGATGCGGATCCCCGTCTCGCTCCTTCCGGATCTTCGTTATCCGGCGATGATGGTGTGGACTGCCTACCCCGACGTCCCGCCCGACCGCGTTGAACGCGCCGTCACCGAACGGATCGAGCAGGCTGTCGCCTCTGTTGCCGGTCTCCAGCGTATCACGGCGCGGTCGCAGCTAGGTGGTAGCCTCGTTCGAGTCGACCTGGACTGGAACACGAACCTCGACCTCGCGCTCCTCGATGTGCGCGAACAATTGGATCGGCTTGGCGCATCGCTGCCTGAAGAAGCCGGCCGCCCGGCCGTGCTGCGGATCGACCCATCCGACCGGCCCATCATGGTGCTTTCGCTACGGTCGGATGAGGACTCGTCCCGGTTCGGCACCGACCTCACCGGACTCAAGCGCATCGCTCAGGATGTCGTCGCGCGCCGGCTTGAACAGCTCGACGGTGTTGCACGCGTTCGTGTTACCGGTGGGCACGACCGGCAGATCGACGTTGTGCTGGACCCGGCGAAGCTTGCTTCGTTCGGGATCACGCTGGACCAGGTACGGAGCGCGCTCGCGCAGGCAAATGTGCAGTTGCCGGGCGGATTTATCATGCGCGGGCCGTTTCGCTACGTGGTCGAGGTGAGCGGCGAGTTCCGCGACACCGAAGATGTCGCCGATGCTGTGATCGCGTACCGGGGTGCGCTCCCGGTAAGAACGCGCGACCTGGGGACGGTACGCGAAAGCAATGTGGAACGACGCGGACTTGTCCGCCTCGACGGCGCCGAGACATTGCTGCTTCTGGTCGAGCGGCGCCCCGACGCGAATACGGTAGAGACCGCGGCTGATGTACATGAAGCGCTTGAGGCGCTGCGCTCTGAGCTGCCGCGAGTATCGCTGAACGTGCTTATCGACGACAGCGCGTTTATTGAGGCATCCATCGACGGCGTGGCGCAGGCCGTGTTGTACGGCGGCATATTGGCGATGCTGATTCTGCTACTGTTCCTGCGTCGTCTTCGGCCGCTCATGGCTGTTGCGGTTGCAATCCCGCTGTCGCTTGGTATTGCCCTCTTGTTCTTTGATGTGCTCGGCGTGTCATTCAACCTGATCTCGCTGTCGGGCCTGGCGCTTGGCGTGGGGATGCTTGTGGACAACGCGATCGTCGTTGTTGAGAACATCGCAAGACTCCGGCAAACAGGGCTGAGTGCGCGCGACGCGGGGCGTGAGGGCGCCGCGGAGGTTGGTGGGGCGATCACTGCCTCAACGCTTACGACGATCGCGGTATTTCTCCCGATTACGTTTGTTGAAGGGCTTGCGGGGCGGCTCTTCCGTGATCAGTCCCTTGCGGTTGTGTGCGCTTTGGGCGCCTCGTTGCTCGTCGCACTTGCTGTGGTACCACTTATTGCCGCCGGAAAGCGACGTGACCAGCCTGCCTCTCCCGCAGTCACCGGTGATGCCTCTGTTGTCGTAGCGGACGGGCGTCGTCGGGCTGGCGTGTTGATTGATCGGTATGAGGCAGCACTTGCCTGGTGCCTGGATCACAGACTGACGGTCATGGCTGGTGCGACGCTGCTGCTGATTGGCTCGACGCTGGCCGCGCAGCGTTTGCCGCGTGAGGTGGTGCCGCAGACCGAACAGGGGCGGGTGCAGCTTCACCTCACGATGCCGTCGGATGCCGACTTGCCGCTGGTCTCGGTGCGCGCCGCCGCGATTGAACGCGTCGCGTCTGCGCAGCCGGACGTTGCACACGTGCTGGCCGATCTCGGTGAACGGGATGAGGCGCGGCTTGAGCTTGAGCCGCGACCACCATACGAATCCGACATCACGCTCATTGTTGCACCGGGCTACGCATCGCGCGCCACGGCCGCGGCTGTTATAGATGCGGTGGGTGCACTGGCTGACGACGTTTCGGTTGAGGTGCGCCCGGTTCAGACGCAACTCGAGGCGTTGTTGACGCGAGGCAGTGGCGACCTGTTTATCGATCTTGTAGCCGAAGATCGACGCGACGCGGAATCGGTTGTTGATACGGTGCTTGGCCGCCTTTATCGCAGCGACGCGCTCCGCAATGTGCACCGGTTTGATTTCGCACGGGTGCCGGCCTACCGGATCGCTTTCCGGCGTGACGAGATGGCGCGGTACGGCGTGTCGTCCTCGATGGTCACCGCGCATCTCGAAGCGGCGGGGCGCGGGCGACGGGCTACCGAGCTGCGGAGTGTCAACGAGTCGGTGCCGATTGTCCTGCGCGCGCGACAGCTGGGCTCTGTCGAGGCATTGCTTGAGCAACGCGTACGTACCCGCAACGGACTGCTCCCGCTCGGAGCGTTTGTGGAAGTGACACAGGTGGACTTGCCATCGGATCTGGTTCGCATCGACCAGACATCCGTCGTTCGCATCGTCGCCGACCTTGCACCGGATGCTGATCTGCGTCGTGCCGAAGCCGCGGTGAGCAGTGCGTTTGCGGGTGTATTACCGATCAATGTGCGCGGACGCCTTCACGG
>JAUIJQ010000151.1 GCA_030431165.1 Rhodothermia bacterium
CGACAAGTCGCTGGACGCGACGGCAGGTTCGCCACTAGCGGGCGTCGGGGTCCCAGCTGGTGCGACGGCTGACGCGGTTGTAGTCGTCAACAACGGTACGCAGGAAGCGAACGGCGGAGCCGTCGACAGTGACCCCCATCTTGGTGGATATTCCCGCGGCGGCATTCTCTGCAAGGCGCTTGATTGCCGGGCTTCGCCGCGCGTCCCTCACTGCCGCAAGCACATCTCTGGCCACGGCAACGTCGGCATCATCCAGGCGCGCAACTTCGGGAAACGTCGGCTCAGCGTCGTCGGCGACGTTCGCGTAAATCGTATCAGACAGACGCGTTCGCTTTTTGACCTTCACAACGCACGTGCCTGCAGCCATGTCCCCAAGTCGTTGACCGCGACCGTTGATCACGATTGTAACCAACGCAATTGAGCCGTAGCAGATCGTGATCTCAACGATGCGCAGCAGCCAGCGCATGAGGTAAGCGCCAAATCCCGCCGGCGTCCCGTCGAGTCGAACCACGCGCACCTTCATGATGCGCTTGCCTATCGACTGACCGTTCAGGAAAGTCTCAGACAGCAGATGATAGAGCAGGAGCGGAACAAGGAAGACAAAGATCGCCCAGTCTGTCCCGGGATTCTGCAGCTCGACAAGTCCGACCAAGGCAAACGCGACCATGTAGGCGGCGAAGATGATTGCTCCGTCGAGAAGTGCCGCTGTAACCCGGTCGCCGACGCTGGCGATTTCGTAGTCGATCGCGACGTTTTGTGCGGTATCAATCCGTACGGTGGACAACGGCTCCTTGATTACGCGGTGTTTCGAGGCGTAGTATACTCGCCCACTCACGACAAATCACCTCATGCGCGAAATCGTATTCCTGCAGCAGAATGCAGAAAAGTGGCAGCGCTTTGAGGCGATCCTCGACAAAACCCGGAAGGCCGATCCGGATGAGCTGACCGAGCTTTTTGTCGACGTGACAGACGACCTGTCGTACGCGCGCACGTTTTATCCGGAATCCAAGACGGTCGCGTACCTCAACGAGTTGGCGCAGCGCATTCACACTCGAGTGTATCGGTCCCGGCGCGAGCCTGGAGGGCGCCTCATCCGCTTCTGGCGCAGCGAGCTTCCGGCGATTCTGTATGCGGCGCGGAAAGAGCTCCTGGTTTCATTCGCTGTGTTCGCCGCCGCAGCCGCCCTGGGCTGGATTTCAACAACCCACGATGCCGGCTTCGCCCGCCTGATTCTCGGCGACGCGTACGTAAACATGACGCTGAGCAATATCGAGACAAACGACCCGATGGCCGTCTACAAACAGGCGAACGAGATGAGCATGTTCCTCGGCATCACCGTCAACAACGTGCGCGTTGCCATTCTCGCGTTTGCGGCCGGACTCCTTCTGTCGCTCGGTACCGTCTTTGTCCTGTTTCAGAACGGCGTGATGATCGGCACCTTCTTCACGTTGTTCTATCAGCAGGGGCAGCTTGGAGCGGCAATGCGCACGGTTTGGATTCACGGTACGCTGGAGATATCCGCGATTGTGATTGCGGGGGCTGCGGGACTGGTCATCGGAAACAGCATTCTGTTTCCCGGCACGTACAAGCGACTAGCGTCATTTCGGCGCGGTGCCCGTGCCGGCATGAAGATCCTCGTCGGCACGATCCCGCTCTTTATTGTCGCCGGTGTGCTCGAGGGCTTTGTCACGCGTCACACGGAAATGCCACTTGCCGCCACGGTACTCGTGATTGGCGCCTCGTTGGTTTTCGTAGTCACCTATTTTATCCTCTATCCGACCACAAAGAAGCAGGACGTCCCCGGTGCCATCAACGATTGATTTCAGGCAGGTCAGAGATGTCGGTGAGCTGCTGAATACAACGCTTTTCTTTGCCAGAGCCGAGTTCAGGCCGCTGGTGCGCGCGCTGATATTTATCGCGGGGCCGTTTCTGCTGGTGTCGGCTATCGGCAGCGTCGTTTTCCAGGCCAGCTACACGATGCCCGTTGCCGGCACTGACGATCCGTTTGCCGCTCTGGCAATCTTTGCAAATCCGTGGTACTACATCCTGCTGCTCGTGGGCATCACAGCTTCGAGCACCATTCTGGTTGTCTCGTTTGCCTACTGTTTTCACTACGTCGAACACGGGGAATCAGCGACTGTCGAGGACGTACTGGCGAAGATTCGCGAAGACCTCGGGATCCACGTCACGACAATCGTCGGGCTGATGCTCGTGACCCTCATGCTGATCGTCATCGTGTTGGTCCCGTGTCTCGGTTTGCTGATCGTCATTCCGCTGGGTGGATTCCTCGCGGTTATGCTCACCATTCTGTGGCCGGCCCGTCTTAACGAAGGGCTCTCCTTTATGTCCGGATTTGAGCGGGCACGGGAACTGTCAAAGGACTTCTTCTGGCCCACGCTTGGCTTCCTCGCCCTGCTGGCGGTTGTACAAATAGCGATCGCGATTCTGTTTGCGATGCCGGCGATGATTGCCGGATTTGGCATGGCCTTTAACTCGCTTGACGGTGGACCCAGCGAGATCTCTGCCGGCATGTCGATCTTCAGCGCGCTCGCGTCGATGATTGGATCACTGTGTTACGCGCTTAGTCCGATTGGAGCAACGGCCGTGTACTTCAGCCTGGTTGAACGAAAAGAAGCCCCGGGGCTTGCTGATCGTGTCGCCTCACTTGCGGCTGAAGAGTCAACGTCTGATGTCGAAGACGCGACCGGTGACGACCCGCATTCCCAATCCTCGCGTCCCGAGCAGCCTCCCCCGCCGCCGTGGGACGCGCCGTCGGACGGCCCGTGATACGCACGGTACTCTGCATCCTCGTTTGGTTCGCGGGCATCTGGTCGGGGAATCCGGCAGTTGGTCTATCACAACCTGCCAGCGAACGCGGCGCGTCAGCCCTTCCGGTTCGCACCGCCATTGTTGACAGCGTCGTCGTCCGCCATCCGGACCTTGTTGAGGCCGACGCATATCTCGCCGCCTCGCGCTTTGACTACGGGAATCGCGTGGCGGAATCTGAGTCGCTGTTTCAGCGAATCATGCGCCGCGTGATGAACACGCTGTTCAGCATCCCTCGCGCGGCAGGCCCGATGTGGGACGTGTTGGTCTGGGGGATCTTCGGGCTGATCGTCATCTTTGCGATGCTGCGGCTGCTGGGCGCCGACTTCACGGGCGTTGTCTCGGGCAGGCGATCGGCTTTACCCGACACGCCCGAAGTGTCCAGCGATGTTGTGACGGACTATGAGTCCGCGGCCGTTGAAGCAGAGCAGGCGGGCGACCTGCGTAGCGCGCTGCGATGGCGCTATGTGCATCTGCTGACAGAGCTGGATGCCTCCGGGCACATCACGCTGAGGCGGGACAAGACCAATGATCTTCTTGCGCACGAAATCCGAAACCCGGCGGTGCGGTCTGACTTCAACCTGCTGACGGACCAGTTCGAGGCGTCCTGGTACGGGGCGCACACGCCTGACGATGCCCAGTACCGCGACACGGTGGCGCTGGTGGGTCGCATCAGGCAGCAGACGGAAGCATCGCCGGCCGCGCACGTTTTGGCGGATACTGACGGCGCGCTTGACGGAGATCCACACGGAGAGGCACCGTCTGCGTGAAACGGAACAGGCGCTACATCATCGTACTCTCTGCGTGCCTCGTAATATTCGTGGTTGCGACGGTAGTTGCGCCCCACCAGCCTGACTGGACGCGCACCTACGACACGAGGTCGGATGAGCCGTTTGGCTCTGTGGCGATCCGACACTTTTTATCCGACGTCTTTCCGCAGTCTGATGTGATCGACATCACCGCATCGATTCTCGAGACGACCGATGCGCTGGTGCGCAACCCCGATCCGCGCATCTACCTCTTTCTAAACAACGGATTCAACTACCGTGGACAGGGCGTTGATCTGCGTCTGGACGAGTTTGAAACGGAGGCCCTGTTGGACTTTGTTTCGCGTGGCAACATTGCGTTCCTCGGGACAGAATCAATTGAAGGGCCACTGAACGACAGCCTTGGCCTGGCGTGGTCATCTTCAGCGCCTCTCGTCGCAATCACGCCAGACGACGACACGCGTCTTGTTTCTCTGAACGCTCCGGGTATTCCCGACTCGGCCGCGGTCAGCGTCAGTGTATCACTTGCCGCAGCGACGATTGTTGTTGACGATTCGCTTGGTGCGGAGGTGCTCGGACACCTGACAACCGGTGGTTCCGGCCAGACCAAACTGGTCAACTTCGTCGCGCTTCCGTGGGGGGAAGGCCGGATCTTTATTCATTCGAATCCCGGCCTGTTTTCGAATTACGGTCTGGCCGAGGCGGGCACGGCGCCGTATGTGTTTGCGGCCCTTTCGCACATGCCGGATTCCGATGTACTTGTGGATGATTATTACAAGGCGGTTCGCGGCAAAGGGGCTCGCACGCCGCTGCGATACGTGTTGCGCACACCCGACCTGCGGTTGGCGTACATCGTGATTGTTGTAGGCGTCATGCTTTTTGTCGTCAGTGGTGCGCGGCGTCGGCAACGCGCAATCCCGATTGTTGCACCACCCGCCAACGCCACGCTTTCGTTTGTCAACACGGTCGGCCGCCTGCACCTGGCGCAGGGTGATCACCGCTCAACTGCTGATCGCAAGCTGCGCCACTGGCTCGAATTTCTCCGCGACGAACTCGGCCTGCAAACCGCCGATCTTGCAGACATTGACGCGCAACGAGTGGCTGCCCGTGCGGGTGTCGAAAAAACGCGCGTGGACCGCATCTTGACGCTGGCGATCAACACGGGCAAGAAACGCTGGATAACGTCCGCCGACCTGGCCGCGCTGGCCGGTGAGATCGACCGGTTCTACACTGAATACAACCAGTAGCTATCAACAATGCACTCCAATCAGTCAGATCGCCCAACTCCGGAAGAACTCGGGCAGCTTCGTGAAGCCACGGCCCGCGTTCGCGCTGAAATAGCGAAGACGATCATCGGCCAGTCGGAGTTGATGGACCTCCTGCTTGCCGGCCTGTTGGCGCGGGGCCACGTGCTGATCGAGGGTGTGCCGGGCATCGCAAAGACGCTGACGGCCAAGCGGTTTGCGGCCACCGCCGCGCTCACGTTCTCGCGCATCCAGTTTACGCCCGATCTGATGCCGTCGGATATCCTGGGTACGTCGGTGTTCAACGCGAAGCTGGCCGATTTTGAGTTTAAGCCCGGGCCCATCTTTGCCAATGTGGTCCTTGTCGATGAGATCAACCGCGCACCAGCGAAGACGCAGGCGGCGCTCATCGAGGTTATGGAGGAGCGACAGGTCACAATCGACGGCTTGACGTATCCGATGGATCCGCCATTTATCGTGATCGCGACCCAGAATCCGATTGAGCACGAGGGTACGTACAGGTTGCCGGAGGCGCAGCTCGACCGGTTCCTCTTCAAGGTTGTTGTGGACTATCCGTCGCTCGAGGAGGAAATCGCCATCCTCAACCGGTTCGACGCAACGCAGGAGGCATTGAGCGCGCTCGAGCCCCAACACGCCGTCACGGCTGCTGAACTCGCACGCTTTGAATCGATCGTCGCGCGCGTCTTTGTTGACGCGCCCCTCGTCGAATACGTCGCCAAGATTGTCACCGCAACGCGCGACAACCGTGCTCTGTGGGTTGGGGCTTCACCGCGCGCATCATTGGCAATCATGCGATCGTCAAAGGCCCTCGCGGCAATGGCGGGCCGTGACTTCGTAACCCCTGAAGACATTCGCCGCGTTACGTATCCGGTACTGCGACACCGCGTGATTCTCACGCCCGAGCAGGAAATGGAAGGACGCCGTCCCGACGATGCCGTTCGCGAGATCGTTGAGTCAGTCGCCGTGCCCCGCTAGCTTGATGCCCGCTAACGCTCCATCACGATTCCCCCGCTCGCTGTATCTCTCGCAGCGCTTCTTCTGGGTCGTCGGTGCAACCGTCGTACTCATCCTGGTCGGATATTTCTTTTCGCCGGTGGCGACGTTGTCGCGCATTGTGTTGTCAGGGTTTGTGGCAGCGGTCATCGCCGATGTCCTGCTTCTCTATCGCGCCCACTCCGCACCCAAGGGCAGTGCGGCCCTGCAGGCGTCGCGCGAAACACCACGTCGTTTCTCGAATGGCGACTTCAACGTAATCCGGACTGGGTTCACGTCGCGCTACGCCATTCCTGTTACGGTAACCGTCCTCGACGAGCTGCCCGAGCAGTTTCAGGCCCGCAGTGAGCGCAGTACGGTCGGTATCAAGGCACGCGGGACGGCCGAGCTGATAACGCGCCTGCGACCCGTCACGCGCGGTGAGTATTCGTTCGGCGTCGTCAACTGCTTCGTCGAGACAAAACTTGGCCTTGCGCAGCGTCGCTTCAGCGCTGCCGAGGCGATAACGGTACCCGTGTACCCGTCTTTTGTGCAGATGCGCAAGTACGCGCTGATGGCCATTTCGGATCGATTGACTGAGGTCGGCGTCAAGAAAATCCGACGCATTGGTAACACCATGGAGTTCGACCAGATCCGATCATACGTGCGCGGCGACGATGTGCGAACGGTGAACTGGAAGGCAACCGCTCGCGCCACACGTCTGATGGTCAATCAGTACCGTGACGAGCGTGCGCAGCAGATCGTATCGGTGATCGACATGGGCCGGACGATGAAACTGCCGTTTGAGGGGATGACGCTGCTCGACTACGCGATCAACGCGGCGCTTGCCCTCTCCAACGTCTCCATCGTCAAAGACGACAAAGCGGGCCTTATCACTTTTTCCGATACGGTTGCATCGGTCGTAAAACCGGCACGCAGCAACGATCAGCTCCAGCGGATTCTCGAGAATCTGTATCGCCAAAAAACCGCGTTCACCGAGTCGAGCTTTGAACGGCTCGCGGGGGCGGCGCTTCGGGTACTGTCGCACCGGAGCTTGCTCATGGTGTACACGAACTTCGAATCGCTGAACGGCATGCGGCGCCAGCTACCTTATCTGCGTGCGCTTGCCCGCCGGCACCTCGTGCTCGTGATCATCTTTGAGAATACCGAGCTTCGATCGCTGCTCGCTGCCCCGCAGAAGAGCATCGAGGGCATCTACGTCAAAACCGTCGGTGAGCGCTTCGCGCGCGAGAAACGCGAAATCGTTCGCGAGCTGAAGCAGTACGGGATCGACGCGGTACTCACCCCACCGCAGGAGCTTACGGTTAGCGCGATCAATGCCTACCTGCGCATGAAAGCGGCCCGCCGAATCTGATTAAAAAAATCAGACCCGGTACCATCGCTGCGTGACGGTCAGTCCCTGCTCGACGAGCCAGCCAACAACTACGTGTACGGCCGCCGCGACACCGCGCGTCGCCATCGGACTGGCAAAGCGTCGGACGCCGACAAATATGCCGTTCTCGCGAGGCAGGGCCTCGATCAATA
>JAUIJQ010000152.1 GCA_030431165.1 Rhodothermia bacterium
TGTTGATCCCGGTGACACGGCGCTGCTCGAGGACAACCTCGTTGACCGATTTGTGCTTGAGGAAATGAACGACGATCTGCACGACAAATTTGTTGTGACTGACCCGTCCGATTCCTACCTGCGCATGGGGCAGATTGTAGACCGTCGTCAGCTACGCGAGGTCAACTCAGACCTCAAGCGTCGCGACGTTGCTCAGGTCCAGGTTCGCGATACGCAACCTGCCGTTGCTGAGTCAATGCTTCTTGGTATCACGCAGGCTGCACTCTCAACTGACTCGTTTATCTCCGCGGCGTCATTCCAGGAGACAACGAAGGTGTTGACGAATGCGTCGATACGGGCGAAGACTGACAACCTTTACGGTCTCAAGGAGAACGTGATTGTTGGTCACCTCATCCCGGCAGGTACCGGACAACGTGAGTTCCGGAATCTGCTTGTCGGTTCGAAGACCGAACTGGCTGAGATGCAGGCAGCAACCGGCGGCGATGGCGAATCGGCGGATGTTGCCCTCAACTCTCGGGTTGAGGCTGAAGCCGCTTCGTAGCCGGCGATCCAGCGATAGATCACAAGAAGGGGGTCGCGCAAGCGCACCCCCTTCTTTGTTTTGTGCAAACATCCGGAATGAAGCGGCCGGCGTACGCCGCTTCGATAGCAAGGCTCAATCGGCGGCCCATCGGGCGAGCAGCGCCTTGGTATACAACAACGACCGCTCAAGACTCTGCACAGTGTTCCACTCGTAGACACTGTGGTAGTCGTGCCCGCCGTTGAAGACGTTCGGCGTTGGGAGCCCCATCGCAGACAGGCGGGCGCCGTCAGTGCCTCCTCTGATCTTGCGCGTCTGAAGACTGACTCCCATGGCACGGGCAGCATCAATCGCGTACGTGATGGCCCTATCGTCAACGCGCTCGATGTATTCGCGCATGTTTTCGTATTCGTCCTCAATCGACACGGTGACACCCAGTCCGGGGTGTCGTGCCTGGAGTTGAGCCGCCAGCTTGTTGACGATGTCTTTGCGCTGTTGCATTCCGTGCTTGTCAAAATCGCGCAGCAGCATCGCAACGCGTGCGCTATCAGATGACGGTGCATCGATCAGGCGCACGTAGTAGAATCCGTCGTCTCCCGATGTGTTTTCCGGCCGTTCGTTCGGGAGGCTCGTGACGAACGAGGCGGCCGCCGTTGCAGCATTAATCATGATCCCCGTGGCGTACCCCGGATGGACCATGCGGCCGGTGAACGTAATTGTAGCGCGGGCGGCATTGAAGGTATCAGTGTACACAGTGTCGATGTCGCTACCGTCGAGTGTGTATCCGATTTGTGCGCGTACCTCACTCATGTCAATCTTGTCGACCCCGCGACCAATCTCTTCATCGACCGTGAAGACGAGCCGGACTTCGGGGCGCGAATCGGCATTCGATTGCAGACCGTCTTCGGCCAGCTGCATCATGATGGCGACGCCGGCTTTGTCGTCGCTTCCGAGCAACGTTGTGCCATCCGATGTGATCAGGTTGTGGCCAACGAAACGCTTCAGGTCAGCGCGCTCGGCCGGATCCAAAACCACGTCGGGGTTGCCGGGCAGTCGAACCGGCTGTCCGTCAAATGGGCCGTGCACCATCGGCTTGACGTTGTCGCCGGGGGCGTCTGGTGAAGTGTCCAGGTGGGCGAAAAGCGCGACGGGCGGAGCGGCAGTACCGGCGCCGAGAGCCGGCAGCGTGGCATAGACGTACCCATTGTCGTCGTGCAGTACGTTTGAGGCCCCCAGGTCGCGCAGCTCCCGTGCGAGCATTGCTCCGAGGACAAGCTGTCCTTCACTCGAAGGGGTCGCGGCGGACTCGGGATCAGCCGTTGTATCTACCGAGACGTACCTTAGAAACCGGTTGACTACGCCGGGTAACTGGGATTGTAACATTGTTCTGGTCAGCTCGTAGGCGCGATTAGGCCCCAAAAAAGGTCGAAACAGGAAATATGGATCGGTTCTCAACCGACAAACGCCCAAAACGATGGCTAATACAATGGAGACGACGGGTGGAATGACGGGCAGAACGCGGAGTATCGCTGTAGCGCTTGTCGCCGCGGTGCTTGCGGTCTTCTCGAACACGGCTGTAGCAGCCAGTGCCGAAGCCCCCACGCCAAAGGTCGTTACCATTGATATTACGGATACCGTCAAGAAGACGTTTAAGGTTGAGCGCGGTGGTGAGCTGGAAATCGAGGCCGATCGCGGCAACGTTGAGGTACGAAACTTCGACGGCGATGAAGTCCGAATCACCGTGGAACGCACCGTGTCAGTTGATCGCGCAGACGAGGCGAAGGATATCCTCGAACTGCACAAGCTCGACATGTCCAAGAAGGGTGACGCCGTTATCGTGTCTTCGCGTGTCGAGGAGCGGCGCTTCAAATTCAGAGACTGGCGTGGCGACGACAAGCTGCGTATCCGGATCATCGTCGAAGTGCCGACGCAGTTTCACGTTGTTGCGACCACCGCAGCCGGCAATGTTGACGTCGATGGGCTCGAAGGAGAGTTGGACGTGCGTAGTGGCGCCGGCAACGTGACGATCGGCGATGTGCGTGGCGAAGTATCCGTCATTACCGGCTCCGGCAACGTCGAGCTTGGTCATGTTGTCGGGCCGATCACGGTGCACAGCGGTGCGGGTAATGTGGAGCTTCGCGGTGCAGCCGGTACGACAGAGGTATCCACCGGTGCAGGAGATGTCAGGGCGTTCATCGCAGAGCAGCCCCTCGATGACTCTGAATTCGTGACTGGTGCCGGGAACGTGACGGTCTACCTGGCCGACAACATCGGCGTCAGCGTGGACGCAATGGCACGTGGCAACTGCACGACCGATTTCCCGCTCCGGGTTGAAGGGCGCTGGATGCTCAAGAAGCTTGAGGGTGAACTCAATGGAGGAGGCCCTGAGCTTGCAATGAAGTCCGCCATAGGAAACGTTTCCCTGATGCGGATGCGCGGCCGCTAGCCTTCGCCCGCTTTTGCGCACCTGTTCTCAGCGCGCTTGTCCTCAGCACGCGTGGCCTCAGCACGCCTGGCCTCAGCACGCCTGGCCTCAGCATCCTTTCAACGGCAGCACGCTGATCTATAAGATTTGGGCGTATCTGCGCGTGCCTGAGAAAAAGCCGGAACTCGACTTGTACTTGTGCGGTTTGCATCCGTACTTAACACTGTTAAGTTCATGTAAACCGGTGCTCGGTTGGTGCAGGGCAGTAGCCATAACGTCGTAGAGAAGGACGATCGCGACCTTCGGACGCTCATTCTTGACCGGGCGTCCCGGCTTCTCGTCGAAGACGGATATAGCGGCATCTCCATGCGGAAGATCGCCCAGGCCATCGGCTACTCCGCAACCACTATCTATCACCAGTTCGGCAGCAAAGACGGCCTTTTCCACGCACTTGTGGAGGAGGGTATGGATCGGTTGGCGCGCTACCTGGATCAGGCAAAAGGAGACGGACTGGCAGCACTGTGCAGGGCGTACGTCAACTTTGGTCTCGAGAATCGCGAGTACTACGAGATCATGTTTCTGGTAACACCCGATTCGGTAGACCGATACCCGATACACAAGTACCGACGAGCCCGCCGAAACCTCGACCTGTTTGCCGAAGCCGTGGCTGACGTCCTTGGGGCGCCATCAACCGATTTGCAGTACGTACGGTCTGAGGCAACGACGGTGTGGGCCGCACTGCATGGCATCGTAGCGCTTATTGTCGCAGGGCGTATTGATCGTGGCATTGGTGAGGAGCAATTTGTGGTCGGGTCGATACGGCGTATCGTAGGCGCTTACTCATCAGGCGCGCTGGCATGACGGATTTGAAAGTACATACCGCGCCACCCGACTCAGGCGTCGCGTCACTAGGCCGCACCTTGCCCGGCTTGCTGTATGGCGCCGTTGAGACGTGGGGCAACGCGGTAACGCTGTCTGATCGACGCGACGGTGCGTGGGTGTCTATTGGGCTCGACGACTTTCGGCGCCGCGCGGAAGCGCTTGCAATCGGCCTGCTCGGCCTCGGATTGGCCCGAGGCGATCGCGTCGCTCTTTTTATGGAAAGCGATGTCGACTTCTGTCTCGCAGACATGGCCTGCCTGATCGCGGGCCTCGTGGATGTCCCGATCTATCTCACGCACACGAACGACAGCATCGCGTATGTGATTGAGCACTCCGGCGCTCGAACACTGGTCCTCTCGAATAATGAGCAGCTGCGGCGCGTCGGTGCAGCCATGGACGGAGGTGCTCTTGATGCGTTTGTCGTGGCATCCGATTCTTTGCCTCTCGACGCCGGATTGTCGACGCCGGTGCATCGCATGGCCGACCTTGAGATACAGGGCCGCTCATCGTTTGCGGACGATGACCTGCTCGGAACGCAGATCCGATCGATGCTCGATGCGATCCAGCCCGGTGATCTTGCAACACTTATCTACACAAGCGGCACCACCGGGGTCCCCAAAGGGGTAATGCTGTCGCACGAGAACATCTCCTTTGATGCTCTTACATCCTTTTCCGGAATGAAGGGGTACCGGCGAGGGCCGACGGGCGAGATCAGCATGTCGTTCCTGCCACTGACACACGTGTTTGCGCGAGCGCTGTACTACGGCTTCATTGACGCAGGGAACTCGATCTTCTTCTCGACTCCCGATGCGATTGGCGACGACCTCAAAGATGTGAGTCCGACCGTTTTTGCGGCGGTGCCGCGCGTGATTGAGAAGGTTTATGCCCGGTTCCTCGAACGCGGTGCGGTCCTGCCACAGCCCAAACGGGGCATCTTCGAGTGGGCGCTGCGTCTCGCGAGGGCATATCGCGTAGGGGAGCCCCCACGTGGTCTCTACCGCGTCAAGCTGGCCATCGCTGATCGGCTTGTCTATGCAAAGTGGCGCGAAGGCCTCGGGGACGCCGTGCGATACGTCATTTGCGGCGGCGCCGCACTTAGCGCTGAATTGGCAAACATCTTTGCCGCGGCCGGGATTCCGATCCTGCAAGGCTACGGGTTAACCGAGACGAGCCCTGTCATCGCGTTTAACCGGCCGCACATGAACCGGGCCGGAACGGTCGGGCTGCCTATTCCCGGTGTCGAAGTTGCGATTGCTGAGGATGGTGAAATCGTGACGCGGGGCCCGCACATCATGCTCGGCTACTACGAGGATCCGGACAAAACGAGTGCGGTCATCGACAGCGACGGCTGGTTCCACACCGGTGATATCGGAGAGTTCGACGATGCCGGCTACCTGAGGATCACGGATCGTAAGAAAGATCTCTTCAAGCTGTCCACGGGCAAGTACGTGATGCCACAGCCACTGGAGCATCGACTCGCTGCCGAGGCGCTGATTGATCAGGCCGTGGTGCTAGGTATCGGACGCAAGTACTGCACCGCACTCATTTTCCCAAGCGAGTCGGCACTCCGCACGCTGGCTCGGACGTACGGCCTTCCGACCGACCTGCCGCTACCGGACTACTTTGAGAATCCGCGCGTTCGTCAGCGCTTTCAGCAACTGGTCGACAAGGCAAATGGAGGCATGGACCACTGGTCCACAATCAAGCGCTTTGCTCTCATTGATGAGCCGCTGTCGGTCGAGAGTGGACTGCTTACACCAACGCTCAAGGTTAAGCGCGCTGCGTTGGCGCAAAGATTTGAATCCGAGATCGATCAGCTCTACGCGCAGGAAGATCGTTCGGACAACTGATGCCGGTTCGACTGTCAGAACTGTAACCCGTGACAACCAAGACTTTCAAGATGATCGCTTCACAGCCTGGGGAAATAATGCCTAACCAGTGGGTCCGCCCGTTCAAGCGCGTGGCTGTTCTCGGTGCCGGTACCATGGGTTCGCAAATTGCCGCGCACTGTGCCAACGCCGGCCTTCAGGTCATCCTGCTCGACATGAAGGCGAACGAGGGTCCGCCAAACGCAACAGTCGAGCGCCTCTTCAAGAATGCCCGCAAGATGCGCCCGTCGCCTTTCTTCAGTGACGCGGCGGCCTCGCGTATCCAACTCGGCAATTTTGACGACGACTTCCCACGCATCGCGTCCTGTGACTGGGTAATTGAGGTGGTTGTTGAGCGGATGGACATCAAGCGGTCCATCATGGCTCGCATTGAAGAGCACGCTTCTGATGATGCGGTGGTCTCGACGAATACATCGGGCCTCCCGATTGCCGAAATCGCTGAAGGGAGGTCATCCGGATTTCGACGTCGTTTTCTCGGTACGCACTTTTTCAATCCGCCGCGCTACCTGAAGCTACTTGAGCTTATTCCCACCTCGGATACCGATCCTGAAGTGCTCAGGCGCGTCGCGTCCTTTGGCCGCGTACATCTCGGAAAGGGGATCGTCGTCGCGAAAGACCGCCCGTACTTCATCGGGAACCGGATCGGCATTTACGGAATGCTGAGCGCGATTCGAGAGTTCGTGGATGGGCGTTACACGATCGAAGAAGTCGATGCGCTCACCGGGCCGCTGGTTGGCCGGCCGCGGTCTGCCACGTTCCGGACTGCTGACGTGGTCGGGCTGGATGTCATGCAGCACGTTATCGACAACCTGCGACAAGCGGTGCCTGACGACGAGAGTGTTGAGGCGTTTGACACGCCGGCGATACTGCGGTCGCTGGTCGAGAACGGCGCGCTTGGTGCAAAAACAAGGGCTGGCTTTTACAAGAAGGAAGGTGGGACGATCAAGTCGATTGATCCGGCGACGGGGCAGTATCGGGCACCCGGTGACATGGATCTCGATGTTTCGAAGATCAAGTCGCATGGTGATCTCGGTGACAGATTGCGGGCGCTGTATGATGACGACGGGCGTGCCGGAGCCTTTTTTCGCCGCACGACGCACGACCTGCTTGCTTATGCGGCGCGGCGAATACCGGAAGTCGCTGATAGTCCTGGCGACGTCGACCGTGCGATAAAATGGGGCTTCGGATGGGAAGCCGGCCCATTCGAAATCTGGGATATGATCGGGGTTCAGCGCGTCGCGGAAGACATGACTCGCGCTGACGTTGACGTTGCTGACTGGGTCAGCGCGATGGTTGATTCTGGCAGAGATTCATTCTATGCCGGTGACAACGATGCGCGAACGGTCTACGTCCCGGGCATAGATGCTGCGGTTGTCGAGCCGTCGCCTGGTGACGAACTCGCGCTCGGCTCGATACTTCTCGACGAACAACGCACGCTCTGGAGTAATGAAGACGTGACGCTTGTTGATATCGGAGATGGCGTCGCAATGCTTGAGTTCCACTCAAAGGCCAACACGCTTGGGAGTACGGTCATCGCCGGCATCAACGAAGCGATCAGCCGGGTCGAATCAGACGCGAATCTGCGAGGACTCGTCATCGGTAACGATGGACAGAACTTCTC
>JAUIJQ010000153.1 GCA_030431165.1 Rhodothermia bacterium
CCTGCCGGGCGCCGGCGAACTGACCATTTTTTCTGCCGCGCTCGCCGCCGCCTGTCTCGGGTTTCTGTGGTACAACGGGCATCCGGCGTCGGTCTTCATGGGTGACACGGGCGCGCTTGCACTGGGTGCAGCCGTTGGTACGCTTGCACTGATGATCAAGAAGGAGCTGCTCCTTCCGCTTCTGTGTCTTGTGTTCTTCGTCGAGTCGCTGTCGGTGATCATTCAGACGTCATACTTCAAGTACACGCGCAAGAAGACCGGTACCGGTAAGCGTGTCTTCAAGATGGCGCCACTTCACCACCACTATGAGAGCATGGGGCTGCACGAGAACAAAATCGTGGTGCGCTTCTGGTTGGTGACGGTGATCACGGTAATCGCAACGCTGCTTACGCTGAGGATTCGGTAGTGACGGTATCGCAACGGTACACGGTAGCGGGAGCCAGACGAAGCGGCATGGCCGCCGTGAGGATGTTGCGGCGTGAGGGTAACACGGTGTTTCTGACTGATGCCGGTGCCGTCGGCGGAAACGAAAAACGTGAACTCGAGAAGCTGGGCGTGTTATTCGAAGAAGGGGCGCATTCGCCAAAGGCGTGGGAGTGTGACACACTTGTTGTCAGCCCCGGTGTGCCGTCCACATCCGCCCTCGTAGTTGGTGCGCAGGAGCGTGGCATCCCGGTAATATCCGAGCTGGAGCTGGCGTTTCGCCGGTGCAAGGCACCGGTCGTCGCCATCACGGGGTCCAACGGAAAAACGACCACCACGGCACTGACCGGTCACCTGATCGGTGCCTCGGGCAGGAAGACATGGGTCGCCGGAAATATCGGAGCGCCTTTTTCGGATATCGCCGACAGTGCTGACAGGGAGGATGTCGTTGTGCTCGAGGTGTCGAGTTTTCAGCTTGATCACATCGACACATTCCGGCCGGCGGTTTCAACGATCCTCAACATCACGCCTGATCACCTTGATCGCTACGGCGGTGACTTTGAGCGCTACGCACGCAGCAAGTGCAGGATCTTTGAAAACCAACGCGGCTCCGATGTCCTGATAACAAACGCCGACGACGTCGTTGTCTCGACAATGTCGTCGGATTCAGGTCAACGGCTTACCCACCTGGAGATCAGTCTGGAACGCGAAGTCGCGGCCGGCGGATTTCTGAACCGAGACGAACTCACGATCCGAACAAAGAACGAAGAGATGCACATGCCGACAGAAGAAGTCCCACTACGGGGCCGGCACAACCTGTACAACTCGCTCGCTGCTGCCGTAGCCGCGCGCGTGATGGAGGTGCGAAGCGATGTCATACGCGAAAGCATGGCAAGCTTCGAGGGTGTGCCCCACCGATTGGAGTTTGTGCGAGAAATAGACGGGGTGAGGTACTACAACGACTCCAAGGCCACGAACGTAAATGCCGTCTGGTACGCCCTGGAGAGTTTCAACGAACCGGTAATCCTCATCGCCGGAGGTCGCGACAAAGGCAATGACTACGAGCCGATTCGCGGTCTGGTGCGGCGCAAGGTGCGACTGCTCATTGCACTCGGTGAGGGTGCCGAGAAAATAGTCGACGACCTGGGCGACGAGGCGAGAGAGGTGATGACCGTTGATTCGCTCGAAGATGCGGTTCAGACAGCGCGCGCCCTGGCAGAGTCTGGCGACATCGTGCTGCTGAGTCCGGCCTGCGCCTCCTTCGACATGTTTGACAACTACGAACACCGTGGCGATGTCTTCCGGCGCATCGTCGGATCCCTGTAGCGAATAGAAGACCTGTAACGGATAGGAGACCTGTAGCGAATAGAAGACCTGTAGCGAATAGAAGAATGGCGAGAAGCTCGACTATTAATGGACCCGCCGTTGCGGGAGTGAAGAAGACGCCTACGCTGGATCGGTACCTGGTCTGGGTAGTGCTGACCCTGTCGGCAATTGGGGTGGTCGCGGTTTATAGCGCGATCTCGTTCCTCGCAGAGACAAAAGCAGGCGGTGACACGAGTCGCTTCCTCATTCTGCACGTTGCAAAAATCGTGTTGGCGCTTGTCGCCATGCTTGTCGTCAGCAGGATCGACTACCGCGTCATCGCCAAGTTCGCGAAGCTTGGGCTCATCGTTTCGCTCGGTCTGCTCATGCTCGTCAAGGTTGTCGGCGTGGCAAGTGGTGGCGCTTCTCGCTGGCTGCAGCTTGGGACGTTTGTATTCCAGCCATCCGACCTGGCGCGCGTTGCGCTCGTCGTGTATCTGGCTGTGCTGCTCGTCAGAAAGCAGGAATACATCAAGTCGTTCAAGCGTGCGTTTGTACCGCTTTTCCTGTGGACGCTTGCGACGGTGGCGCTCATCGGGATGGAAGACCTTTCGACGGCGGCCCTGCTGCTGGTCTCAGCCGTCGCCATGTGTTTTGTCGGACGCGTCAGCACGTTGCACATCGCCGGGCTCGGCGTTGCCTGTGCAACCCTGGCGACGATCCTGCTGCTTATGTCGCCCGGTCGTGCGGCCCGCGTCGAGGCATTTGTCGGGATGAAGATCTTCCCGCACACCAGCGAAGAGCAGGTGTTCAACGACCAGTCTGAAGGATACCAGGCGAAGCAGGCTCGAATTGCGTTTGCCCTTGGCGGACTTACCGGCGTAGGGCCGGGGAAAAGTGTTCAGAAGGTATTTCTGCCGGCACCTTACAACGACTTCATCTTTGCGGTCTTTGCGGAAGAGTACGGTGTCATAGGCGCCTTCATCCTGTTGCTGTTGTTCGTCGTAGTGCTGTTCCGCGGAATGCTCAGGGTAGCGCGCGGTGCAATTGATCCGCTTGGCCTGCTGATGGCCGTCGGACTCACGACGATGCTTGTGTTGTACGGGTTTGTGCATGCCGGCGTGTCATCCGGGCTGTTTCCTGTGACTGGACTGCCGATGCCGTTTGTGTCGTACGGTGGCTCAGCGATGGTGGCCAACGGAATCATTGTTGGCCTGCTTCTCTCCATTTCCAGGTACAGAATGGTAGAGAGGGCCATGTAGCGTGGGCAGCGGCAGCACAGACGGGCGCATACTGATAACGGGCGGGGGCACCGGGGGACACGTCTACCCGGCCATTGCCATTGCGCAGGCAATCCGCCGTCAGCGCCCGGGTGTCGCGATACAGTTCGCGGGTACGCGTGATCACATTGAGTGGAGGGCGGTGCCGGAAGCGGGTTTTGACATCGCGCCTGTTTCCGCGCGTGGGCTGCAGCGCGGCAGCATTACAAACACGCTTGCGATTCCATTCTCGCTGCTCCGCGGGTTCTGGCAGAGTATGCGCCTTATTCAGCGCTTCAAGCCGGATGTCGCGATTGGCACCGGCGGTTATGTGTCAGCGCCCGTTCTGTGGATTGCCACACGGTTGGGTGTGCCGGTAGTGATCCAGGAGCAGAATGCGTTTCCGGGCAAGACCAACAAAATGTTGGCATCCGGTGCCCGCCGCATCCACATCGCATTTGAGGCCGCTGCATCGTACTTCCCCGAGGGCCGATGCGTGGTTTCGGGGAATCCGACGCGGCCCGAGTTTGCCGCAATTACTCGCGGGGCGGCGCGCCGGCAACTTGGCCTGAGTGCCGAGGCAAGGGTGCTGTTTGTTACGGGCGGATCGGGAGGCAGTCTCGCTTTGAACGAGGCGATGGCGGCGGTGGCGGGTGATCTCGCCGCACGCGACGATCTTCATGTCATCTGGCAGACGGGACCGCGCTACTACGAAAAGTACCAGCATCTTGCCCGGTCATCCGACAGGCTGCGGATCCAGCCCTTTGTCGATGACATGCCGGCCGCGTTTGCCGCTGCTGACGTGGCACTATGCCGAAGTGGGGCGATCACATGTAGTGAACTCGAGGTAACGGGCACACCGGCAATCCTGGTACCGTCGCCCAATGTCGCCAACGACCACCAGACGTTTAACGCGCGGGCAGTTGAGTCAGCCGGTGGTGCGACAATACTTCCCGAGTCGGAGCTGCAGGCGCGACTCCTCGACGTACTTGACGAGTTGCTCGAAGACGAAGCACGTCTGCGGATGATGTCGCAGCGGCTGAAAGAAAACGCCAAGCCCGACGCGGCTGAAGAGATTGCGGCAGACGTGTTGCGCGTGGCAGCGGAGGCGAAGTCATGACCGAACACGCCGCCCGCAGACAACCTTCGATGGGTCGAGTCCGCCGGATACACATGGTCGGGATCGGTGGAATCGGGATGAGTTCGATCGCAGAGGTGCTACTGCGTCGCGGCTTTGAAGTAAGTGGATCTGACCTGCGCCGCAGTGACGTCACCGCGAATCTGGAGCAACTCGGTGCCACGGTGTTTGAGGGGCACGACGGTGCAAATGTGGCCGGCGCTGATGTGGTCGTGTATTCTTCGGCCGTCGAACCGACGAAGAACGCAGAAACCATCGCCGCGACCGCCGCGCGCATCCCGGTCATCAACCGGTCGGTCATGCTGGCCGAGTTGATGCGCATGAAGTTCGGTATCGGCGTCGCAGGAACCCACGGAAAGACAACGACGACGACGCTCACGGGATTGGTTGTCGCGGGTGGAGGATTTGACCCGACGATTGTAGTCGGCGGCAAGGTCACCGCCTTTGGGTCCAACGCGGTCATCGGGCAGGGCGACATCATTGTCGTTGAGGCCGACGAGTACGACCGAACCTTCCTTCGACTGACGCCGGCCATCGCGGTGATCACGACGATTGACGTTGATCATCTCGATACCTACAAGGATCTCGATGACATTCGCGAGGCGTTTGTCGCATTTGCACACGCTGTTCCTTTCTTCGGAACCGTGATTGCGTGCCTTGACGATCCCAATGTCCAGCACGTGTTGCCGCGCATTGAGCGACACGTCGTCACGTACGGCACTGCCAGGCAAGCTTCGATTCGGGCAGATCGCATCAGACCCGAAGGACTTGCGATGCGCTTTGATGTCTGGCACGGGAATGAGCGGCTCGGGGAGATTCTGCTGCCGCTACCGGGTGAACACAACGTTCGAAATGCACTGGCGGCAGTAGCGGTTGGGCTTGAACTGGCGGTGCCTTTCAGCGATATCGCACTTGCGCTGGAACAGGTCGCGGGAATTCAGCGACGGTTCCAGTTGCTGGCGTCGCGCCCCGGCCTCGACGTGATCAATGACTACGCGCACCATCCGCACGAAGTCGCGGTCACGCTAGCCGCGGCTCGCGGTGCGTACCCTGATCGCCGGTTGGTCGCGGTCTTCCAGCCACACCTCTTCTCCAGGACGCGCGACTTTGCCGAAGCGTTTGCGAGTGCCTTCCTGGAAGCTGATGTGCTTGTGCTTGCGCCAGTCTTTGGCTCGCGCGAGGCACCCATCGAGGGTGTGTCAAGCAGCTTGATCGCCGACGATGCACGCCGGCTTGGCCACACCGCTGTAATCGAATCCGCTGATCGGGAATCAATTCCCGAGACCGTACTTGATCTGACAAAGGAGCCATCCGTGGTCGTCTTCATGGGCGCCGGAGATATCTGGCGAAGCGCACGCGAGCTGGCTGACAGAGTCGGAGCTGATCCGACCGCAAGAGAGCATTGAATCAGGCGTCACGATGTTGCAACTACAACTATTTACACTTTCCCGCCGGAGCCTGGTGACGTTGGTCGTCGGACTCGTCGCTGCAGCACTGCTGCTCGGCTGGCTGGGCTATACCTGGCGGCATTCAGTACCGCTGAAGACAATTACGATCACAGGAAACAGTCACGTTGGATCCGACAAACTGAATGAACGCGTCGGGATCGAGGGTGACACGCTGTTGTACGCGATCGACACGGCGGGCGTGATTGACCGACTGCTCGAGGAGCCGTGGGTGGCATCAGCCACGATTCGCCGGTGGCCGACGGGTACAATGGCGATTCAAATTGTCGAGCGCGAACCGGTTGCGCTTGTGATGCGCAGCGGACGACCAGCCGTCTACCTCGATCGATACGGCGTCGCAATGAAGGTGGCACCAGGTAATCCCGTTGACGTGCCGGTTGTTGCCTCATCGATTGTTGCAAACGTTCAGCCGGGTGACCGCGTCGACCATGTGCACTTGCAGGAAATGCTCGACGTGTTGGCGGGTCTCGATGAGCGGGTCTTCGACCTTGTGTCCGAAGTCGATGTCGCCGCTGAATCGGTGGCGTTGTACACGACGCCGCTGCCCGACGGACCGTCCATCCGGGTTGAACTTGGAGCGGACGGATTTGCAGAAAAGATGGGCCGACTTGCCGCCTTCTGGGCAGATGTGGTCCTGGGCCCGGCGCGGCCCGAAGCGCGAACCATCAATCGTATTGACCTCCGTTACGACGGCCAGATAATCACCAGCTAGCCGGTCAGCCCCGGCTTGGAGCGCTTGCCGCTCACGAACAAGACAAACAAAGCCATGCAGGTACTACCAGACCATCGAATCGTTGTCGGTCTAGACATCGGAACGACGAAGATTTGCGCCGTTGTGGCGACGGCCGATGACCTCGACCGCATCAACGTGCTGGGCGTCGGGATTGCGGAATCCGATGGCCTGAACCGCGGTGTTGTTGTAAACATCGACCGCACGGTCGCTGCGGTGCGCGAAGCGATCGGTGAGGCAGAGCGTTGTGCCGGCGTCAAAGTCCGCTCGGTCAACGTCGGCATTGCAGGCGACCACGTGCAGAGCTTTCAGAGCCGCGGTGTCGTTACGATTGCCAACCGCGACGAGGAGATCGGCGAGCGCGATGTGCTTCGGCTCCTCGAGGACACGACGCACGTCGCGATGCCCGCTGACCGCGAGATCCTTCACGTGATCCCGCAGGAGTTCATCGTCGATGGCCAGGACGGCGTCGCTGACCCCGTCGGCATGAGCGGCGTCAGGCTCGAAGCGAACGTCCACATCATTACCGGACTCGTCTCAGCCGCCAAGAACATGTATCGGTGTGTGGAGAAGGCCGGCTACCAGGTTGCTGACATCGTACTCGAGCCGCTGGCTTCGTCATTTGCCGTGCTACATCCTGATGAGAAGGAGGTAGGCGTTGCGCTCATCGACATCGGCGGTGGTACAACAGACATAGCCGTGTTTGAGGACAACACCATCAGGCACACCGCCGTTGTTGCCGTCGCCGGCAACAAGGTGACTGACGACATCCGGCGAGGACTCGGCGTAATGCGTGACCAGGCAGAGCGCCTGAAGTGCGAGTACGGCGCTGCCGTCAGCGGCATCGTTGACACCGATACGCGCATCACGATTCCGGGCATCGGCGGACGCAGCGACAAGAGCATCGGGCGTACCACCCTGACCCAGGTTATTCAGCCAAGGATGGAAGAGATCATCGAGATCGCAGGAATAACCTGGGTCAG
>JAUIJQ010000154.1 GCA_030431165.1 Rhodothermia bacterium
GCCCCAGGCCAAACTCGGATGGGCATCGACGGCTCCTCGCGGTTGAGGACAACCCCGAGATGCAGAAACTCTTCTATCACTTCCTCAGCCCGCGGTGGGATGTCTACTCAGCGTACGACATGAAAACCGCGATGCAGTTGGCGGGCAAGATCGAGTTTGATGTCATTCTCATGGACATAAATCTGGGTGAGGCAACAACCGGCGTCGATGTACTGCACGCGCTGCGCAAGATGCCTCGCTATGCGACAACGCCGATCGTTGCCGTTACCGCGTATGCACTGCCCGGCGATCGTGAGCGTTTTCTGGCAGATGGCTTCGATGCGTACATCGGCAAGCCGTTTGCCAAGCAGCAGCTTGTTCGGATGCTCGAGCAGATTGGCGTCGCTTGACCGGCGCATCCCGTAAGGACGGTTCAGCCTTCCGGGTATATGTAGCGTGACGCAACGCTATTAAAGGACGCAACTTGGTCAGCGATCCACGTCTCCCGCGCGGTACCACTGAGTGCAAACTCATCTGCCATGATTTGCGCAGTGACGTCGGCCGCCCCGATCGACGCGCGCGCATCCAGCAAGAGGGCTCGGGTCCTTCGCGCCAAAACATCCTCCACAGTCCTCGCCATTTCGGAGCGAACAGCAAACGCTACCTCGCCGCGGCGGTAGGGCAATCCGTCCACAAGCGGTTGGCCATAATCTGGTTTCTCCTGGCTGACCATTTCGACGGATGATCGATCCGATCCGTAGATGTCGATCTCGGACTCGTCGACGTCTTCGGTGTACCCGCGCAGCTTCAAGTCGGCGGTTGCGGCTCGTCGCTCCGGCAAACCGCCCACCGCGGCGGCGGCATCAATCGTGTCCTCTGCCATTTTTCGGTAAGTCGTCCATTTGCCGCCGGCGATCGTAACGAGGCCGCTGGGAGAGACATGGACGACGTGTTCTCTTGACACGGCGGCTGTATCGCCGCCGGCGTCACCGCCGGGAGCAACGAGCGGGCGCAGTCCCGCAAACATGCTGAGGATGTCGCCGGGTGTCGGATCCTGGGTCAGGTAGCGTGCCGCATGCTCCAGAAGGAAGGTCACTTCCTGATCAAGCGGCCGCGGCTCAAGTGCGCTGCGCGGTACGGGTGTGTCGGTAGTCCCGATGAGCGTCCTGTCATGCCACGGAATTGCAAAGAGCACGCGACCGTCATCCGTAGAGGGCACCATGACCGCGGTACGGCCCCGCAGGAATTCGGCACCCAGCACAATGTGAACTCCCTGACTGTGGCGCATTATGGGAGCGGCGTCTCGATCATCCATCGACCGGATAATATCCGAGAACGGTCCGGTCGCGTTGACAACCACTCGAGCACGAACTTCGTAATCTGATCCGGTTTCTTCGTCGCGTACGAGGACGCCCGTGAGTGCGCTGTCGGACTTCGTCAGCGAAATCACCCGGGCGTAATTTGTGACGGTTGCACCCAGATCAACCGCCGTACGTGCGAGCGATACGGCCAGCCGGGCGTCATCAAACTGCGCGTCGTAGTATTCGACGCCGCCTTTTAGTCCGTCGGGCTCAATGGTGGGAATCCGCTCCAGCGTTTCTTCTCGCGACAGATTGTTTGACGGGCCGAGACCGAGTTTTCCCGCCAACATGTCGTACAGTCGTAAGCCGACGCCGTAGAACGGGCCTTCCCACCAGTCGTAGACCGGCACCACAAACGGGAGGTTCTTGACGAGGTGGGGTGCATTTCTGCGAAGGCGCCCGCGTTCGTGCAGGGCTTCGAGCACAAGGGCAACGTTGCCTTGTTTCAGGTAGCGTACGCCGCCGTGAATCAGCTTGGTGCTTCGGCTCGAGGTGCCCTTCGCGAAGTCGTGCTGTTCAAGTAGGAGCGTGTCGTAGCCGCGGGCAGCGGCGTCAACCGCAACGCCCAGGCCGGTTGCGCCCCCGCCGATTATGACTACGTCCCATTGGCGGTTGCCGTCGGCAACCCGTTTGATCATTTCGTCGCGGTTCATTCGCTGCCGTCAGGTCAGAGGAATTCGGCCCCTCAAGGAGTCCAGACCCATCAGGACACCGTGAGAAACTGCGGGACACCGGAGGAGGCCGTAGAATAACACATCCGGAAAACGCTCCCGATACAACTGGTGGGACGTACTTCCGGGTGGCGCTGCTGGATGATACAGAGATTCGAGCTATTGGCACGCCTCATCGGCTGAACGCCAAAAGCGCGGGACAAAAAAGGGCCCGCGCCAAACAGCACGGACCCTTCTGACCCAACAGACAGCAGCCTGTTGCCTGCCGGCTAGAAGTCGCCAACCCAGAGCGACTTGTTGGTAGTTCCTCCGGGAAGGTTCCAGACGGTTGGTCGCGCTGCCTGAAGCAGTGCTTCCCTGACCTCAGCCGGTGTTGCATCCGGATGCCGCGACAGGTAGAGCAGTGCTGCTCCCGACACGTGCGGTGCCGACATCGAAGTGCCGCTCATCGAGACGCCGGTAAGTACCGACAGTGTAAGGTCCCATGACCCCAGCGACAGGATGTCGACGCCGGGCGCGTGGATGTCGACGACGTCGCCGAAGTTGGAGAAGTCCGCAAGTCGGCCGCTGGCATCGTGAGCCCCAACGGTAATCGCGCCTGCGGCGTGTGCCGGCGTGATCGTCCGGGCGTCTTTGCCGTCGTTGCCGGCAGACACAACAACTACAATTCCCTGGCTGACAACCGAGTCGATCGCGTCGTCGAGCGCCGTGTACGCGGTTGTGCCAACGTCACCCCCGAAGGAGATATTGATTACGGCGGGGACATCCGGGTAGGCCTTCTGGATTTCAAGTACCCGCTCGAGTGCAGCGATGACGTTCGAGATCTCGGTTTCGCCATTGTCGTCCAGCACCTTGACGCTCCACGTCTTCACGCCGGGTGCGACGCCAACGATTCCAAGCAGGTCGTCGTAGGCAACAGCGGTTGCTGCCACGTGTTGGCCGTGACCGTACCAGTCCAGTGCTGATAGCTCACCCGAGTAATTCTCAAATCTGCCAACGACGTTGATGTCGACCGGCTGGGCTCCTGTATCCAGGACGAAGAAGTGAACGTCTTTGACCCTGCCAAACCCGTTACCTGAAGCGGTAGAGCTCTCGGTTGCACCGATGTACTCGTGCCCCCAGGGCGTGCGCTGCGTCAGGCCGGTTTCGACGGATACCGGTTCTTTCAAGTTGATCAGTGCGTCAGGCTCAACCCATTCGATATCCGGATCGTCCTGCATCGCCGCCAGCACACTGTCGAGTCGAATGAGCTTTACATCTACCGCTATGCCGGTGAATGTGCCCGAGTACTCGTACCGACGCATCATCTTGTATCGTCGCATCATCTTGTCGGCATCCATTTTGTCGCCGCGCATTTTGATGATCAGGGACGCTGACGAAGAGTCGTCCTCGACGTTGGAAGGCGAGCGGGACGCGTCGTAGAGCGGTTCATGCGAAACCTGCTCCCGGCTTTCGGAACTGGCGGCACCGCTGGCGAACCGTCGGCGCGAGCCATCTGCATCGTACGTGACGAGCGCGCTGCTCAGCAGATGACCGTTCCTGAACTTGGAGACAGCACTCCACGTCGGGTCTTCCGCGCCGAATTCGGCAGCTTCTGGTGTCGACTCTACAAGCGAGTCGGAGCAACCGGCGATAATGAGTGCTGACAGCGCGATGGCCGCCGCACATCGTCGAGCGAGCGTCAAAGACATTTGATTCGACTTGCGGGTCCAGGTCCGCGCAGATCTGGACTAATCAAATGTGTCACCCGGAACGGGCGTACGCAGACGAACCCGAAGAACTCGGGTCCACCGGACACAGAAGTGTAGCTAAGTCCGCTTGGTATCGGTAGATCGCGAGGGTGGCTTAAGTCGTTAGCAACAAAGACTTTAGTCGCGTGGTTTGTGTGGAGGCAACACGCGCAGCAGCTCCTTGGAGGGCCTATTGTACCGCTTCAAGTGGTCGATCATTTGATGGTGAGTCCAGATCAGACCGGGCGCGGTCCATACCATCGAGTGAGCACCGTCAGATTCCCAATACTTCTGTGTGGGATGCTGTGCGCCGCCCTTACCGGGCTTGCGTCCGTTTCGCACGCCCAGGTGGCAGATAGAGCGGCCGAGCAGTTTATGGTCCGCTCGTGGCAGATTGAGGATGGGCTCCCGCAGAACACCGTTTCGGGCATCGCTCAGACGCACGACGGGTATCTCTGGTTTGCCACGGAGGAAGGGCTCGCGCGATTCAACGGAGAGCGGTTCCGCGTGTTCGATTCCGCGAACGAGTCTGCATTTGAGGAGATCCAGTCCATTCGCACGCTGGTTGTCGATGGGGCGGACAATCTGTGGATCGGGACCGATGGAGCAGGCCTGATAAAGAGGGCAGAAGGACGATTTGAGGTGTTGGATGACGAGCTGCGTGCCACTGGCGCCCAGGTAGTGGCACTCCACGTTGACGGCGACAATCGCGTGTGGGCGAGCGCCGCCACGTCGGGTTTGTGGGTTTACGACGGTGTATCCGACGCCCGCAAGGTGGGATTGCCCGACTCGGCCATCGTCTTCGCGGCCGTCTCTGATGCGTCGGGCCGTGTCTACGCCGGGACGAACGTCGGGGTCTTTGCCGTTGACATCGTGACGGGAGGCTTCAGCATCGAGCCCACAGCTATGCGCGACGAGGTCAAGTCGCTGCAAATCGATTCGTCAAACAGGCTTTGGGCGAGTGGCCGATCTGGTACGTTCAGGATTGACGAAACGGGCGAGCCGGTGCGACAGACGAGTCGAATCGCCCTGTCGATCAGACAGGACCTCGATGGACGCATGTGGTACGGGCTTGACGGCGCCGGACTGTTGGTTGAGAGTGCAGACGGCGAGCAGCGGTTCACGAAAGACTCGGGGCTCACGCACAACCGGGTCGTTTCGTTGTTCGAGGACGCCGAGGGGAGTATGTGGGTCGGGACAGAGGGTGGCGGGGTCCTGCAGTTCTCCCGCGGAAGGTTTGCGACGTACGGTGAGCCGGAGGGACTGGCATCTGATCAGATTCTCGCTGTTCTCGCCGCGTCTGACGGGACGGTCTGGGCCGGGACCGAGGGGCACGGGTTAGCGTCGATCAGCGAGGATGGAATCGGATCCATCAGCTCGACAGACGGTCTTAAGGACGACATCGTAACGAGTTTAGCCGAGGCGCCTGACGGAACTATCTGGGTTGGTACGTTCTTCGGCGGATTGTCGGCCGTCAGGAATCACAAGGTCGTTGAGCATTTCGATGGCGACGACGGTCTCCCGGACGGCGCCGTAGCTGCGTTACATCCTGGTCGCGACGGGTCTCTTTGGGTTGGTACCGACGGAGGAGTCTCCCGGTATGACGGGCACGGTTTCACGACGTATGACGTGAACAACGGGCTTGGAAGCAACTACATCACGGCCATCCACGAAGGCCACGACGGCACACTCTGGATCGGCACGTACGATGCCGGTCTGTACACACTGCGCGACGGCACGATATCGGGCGTCGACGGAGTGCCCGAGTCGACGATTCTTTCAATTGTGGAGGACGACCAGGAGCTGGTGTGGGTCTCAACAATTCACGATGGCGTTTTTGTGCTTGACCGGGGTGTGCGCCATCAGTTGTCGCGACTAAACGGGCTGCCGTCGAACACAATCTATTCGGTTGTTTTCGACAACGCAGATCACGTATGGATGAGTTCCAACAAAGGCCTGTTTGCCGTCTCACGAACGGGTGCACTCGAAGACGAGACCCTGAGAGTGCTGAAGTTCGGAACGCTCGACGGGTTGCGATCGGTCGAATTCAATGGAGGTGTGCAGCCATCGGCGAGTCGCGATCCGGATGGTGGGCTGTGGTTTCCCAGTATCAAGGGGCTGGTTAGCACGAGTGCTGATATGGCCAACGACATCGACGTGGCACCGCCTCTTGCCATCGAAGGGATTCGCGTGAACGGCGAATCGCGACAGCTCGATCCCGCATCCCGCGGTTATCTCGATCTGAAGCCCGGAGAGTACAAGCTCGAGGTCGACGTAGCAGCCATCACGTTTCGCGGGCACGAGCGAGTCGTGATAGAGTATCGCCTGGAGGGTCAGGATACCCAGTGGAGCTCAATCCGATCAGGCCAGACGATCACGTACACGAATCTTTCCCCGCGGGACTACAGGCTGCAGATCCGAACTGTTGTGGGAGGAATGGAAGGAGACGTTGTTGGTACGCCTCTGGAGCTTGGGGTGAGGCTACGACCATTCTTCTACGAGCAGCCCGCATTCTGGGCGCTGATTCTGTTGATGACGATTGCCGGCTCGGTAGCGGTCCACCGATTACGCGTCCGTCGCGTTAGAGTCGTTGAACGGGCGCGGCAGCGGCATCTCGAGCAACAGGTTGCTGAACGCACACAGGAATTGCGTGAGCTGAACGAGCAGCTCGAAGAGAAGGTTGAGCAGCAGGTAACGTCGTTCATGAAAGAACGCCGCCGCTATGAGAACTCGCTACTTGAAGCGCGTGATCGGGCGGAGCAGTCTGAAGCGCTGAAGGATACCCTGCTGACCAACATGACGCACGAGTTCAGAACCCCGATTTCTACCATCGTCGGTTTTTCGGATATCCTGGTTCTTGAGGCCGATGAGCAGGGGCGCGAGTTTCTCGGGTACATCCGGCAGTCTGCCGATCGACTGCTGAATACACTCACTGCGATCATTGACCTTTCTGAGCTTGAGTCGCGGGCCGTGTCACCGCGCATGACCGCGACAAGTGTGACGCCGATCGTCGCTGACGTTGTCGCTTCGTTCGAAGACCAGGTCAGCCCGGACGCTCCGCTGACGTTTGTTGTCGACAGCGACACTGAGATGGTTGCCTGGGTTGATCCTTCGTTGCTCAGGAAAATCGCGACGAACCTGATTCACAATGCGATCAAGTTCACCGACTCCGGCAGGATTGACGTTCGATTGACACACAACGAGTCATCGGTCGTGCTTACGGTGACCGACACCGGCGTCGGCATGCATGATGACTTCATGTCGTCCATGTTTGAGGCGTTTACACAGGAGTCCACCGGAGCGTCGCGCGAGTTCGAAGGGTGCGGACTCGGCCTGACGCCAGGCGTGATTGGTGCTGGTGATCGTCGATGCAGCGCGTTGTCAGGGAGTCCGTCACACGTTCCATGTTGAGCAGGTATGGCTTGGCGAAATGTCCTCGATAGGCTAATTGACAAGATACTCATACGCGGGCTGGCTGAAGAAGCGAACGCACTGCGGGGCGTATTGATGCGCCTGTGTTCGACGTACTTGTTGACAAGGAGAGAAGGCAGGCTGGACGGGC
>JAUIJQ010000155.1 GCA_030431165.1 Rhodothermia bacterium
GAGCTGTTCCCGCTGCTTGTCAGCGAGTGACTCGACAGAGAGGAGCTGCTTGATTTCCTGGTCGCGCTCTTCCAGCAATGAGCGGATGCCCTGGGCCGCATCGGTCTGGGCGAGCGCCGGCTGCCCGACACTTACCCCGAGCAGCAGGGCAGCGACGGCAACACGCAGGTGGCGAGCAAGATTCGACAGCGTGCGGGGACGTGATGCGCTATACGTGTTGTCAGTGGTCATCGGTGTTCAATTCAGCAGACACGTGCCTGCAGTGGGCCCGTCAGCCCGAGCCGTATTACAATTTCAACTATTGGTCTTCTTCAATTTCAACAAGCGTGCCACTCTCCAGTGTCTCGACCAGAATGCCGGCGGCGTGCAGCAGCCTGACCACTGACACATTGTAATTGCGGATCGCCTCGTATCGCTCAGCCTGCAGTGAAAGGTTTGTTTGTACTGCGCGGACAAGGTTTTCGGTATCACCAATGTCCAGGTCGAAGTTGATCGTCTCGGTCTGCAGCCATTCGCGGCTGATGCGCAGGGCATTGTCCTGCGCGCTTGCGGCAGATGCCCTGATAATTACGTTTCGGTACGCCTGTTCGATTTCGAAAAGCACCAGTTGGCGCGCGGCCTCCTGCTGGAAGCGCACCTGGTCCCGACGAGCCTCCGCCTGCCGGATCTTGCCACGCGTCTGAAACAGATTCATGTTCTGTCGGAGACCGATTCCGATCTGAGCGGTCTGGGTGTTCAGGCGATCTCCGACATACGGATTGCGCTGCTTCGGTCGGCCGGCCGTGTATCCGATGCGATAAGAAGCACCAAGAATGAGCCGCGGATACAGCTTGGACCGCTCGACGTCAACAAGTGCTGATTGCGCCGACAGTCCCGCATCGGCTTTGTTCAGGATGGGCCGCCTGGACAGGCCCATCTGTTGGTAATACGTGAGCGAGTCCAGAGAAAACGCAAGTCGATTGAGCACGCCTTGTGCGTCTGCGATAGCGCCCTCGGGCAGGAAGAGCTGGCGCGATACAGCCGCTGCAGCCGTGGCGCGTTTCTCAGTGACCTCGGTTACCTGGCGGTTGAACGTCTCCTCGGTGATCATGACCTGGAAGAGGTCGGCGTCGTCGACATCCTCGGCTCCTTCGTCAAGCAGTCTTTGGATCTCCCGTTTTGCGCGTTGAACGATCTCGCCTGCTTCGTCTGTCAGGAGACGCAGTGCCGCGGTGAGCTGAAGGTCATAGAACAGTTCAGCGGTGCGAAGCGCCACCTCCGCCTCTTTTTCGCGGACCGATGCCGCGTCCACCTCGATGCCTGTGCGAGCGGCTTCGATACTCTTCCCGAGTTCCCCCCACGTGTACAGCGGTTGCAGGATGGACGCCTCGATCTGGTTAAATGGCCGCAGAGAATTCCAGTCGTTCCTGACATCGGGATCAAGAAAGAGCAACTCGTCGGATGTACCGTTTGGATTGTCGACGCCCGGCGCAAGCGCGTGCGCCGTCGTTACGTTGAACTCGGTCAGGAAACGGTTAGCCTTCGCAAAATCGTGGCGGGCTTCCGAAAACGAACGCTGGGCTTCGACCTCTGATACCTCGGGGCTGACCTCAAGCGCACGCGACACGGCTTCAGGCAGGGTGAATCGAAGCGTGTCGGACTGGCGCGCTTCCGCACCAAGAACGGCGACGAAGGATAGGACCGCTGCTACACGAAGGGCGCGCATCTGTATGAGGGTTAGGCTGCGGCGGTTACGCGGAAAAGGCCACGGGGTTCACGCGGGGCCCGTAACTTGCGTTATGCGAACGAGCACACCAAAGCCTCTTGGGGAGTTGATCGGCAAGGTTGTCTCGCGGCTGGGTATCCGTCGCGAGCTGGAGGAGGCACGCATGGTCGAGGCCTGGGCCGATCTTGCCGGGCCCCAGATATTGTCTGTGACCGACTCTGTGTGGGTGCGCCGCGGCAAGCTGTTCGTGAAGATCACGTCATCGACGTGGCGCCAGGAGCTGCACCTGCAGCGGACGCAGTGGGTGCGCCGGCTCAACGATCACCTGGGTGCGAACCTCGTCCAGGAAATTGTCTTCAGGTAGCGCCTTCCGAAGGGGCGCCGACGGACTTGCGCGCGCATGGAGCGTTTCCGGTGGCGGCGTTCAGGCTGTGGTATTCAGGCCACGAACTTCTTGAAGACGACGCAGGTGTTGTGTCCGCCGAATCCGAACGCGTTTGAGAGGCCGTACATCGTCTCCCGATCCTGGGGCTTGTTGAACGTGTAGTTCAGGTCACACTCCGGATCAGCGTTTTCGAAGTTGATGGTTGGCGGGATCCTGTCGTTCTTGATGGCGAGGATCGTCGCGATTGCCTCAACGGCACCGGCAGCGCCAAGGAGGTGTCCGGTCATGCTCTTCGTGGAAGAAACGTTGACCTTGTAGGCGTGATCGCCAAGGACCTGCTTGATCGCGTTTGTTTCGGCAACGTCGCCAAGCGGTGTTGAGGTGCCGTGCATGTTCAGGTAGTCGACGGCATCGGGCGTAATTCCGGCGTCATTGAGAGCCGCTTCCATCGCCAGGCGTGCACCGCGTCCCTCAGGATCGGGGGCGGTGATGTGGTATGCATCGCCGCTCATTCCGATGCCGACGATCTCGGCATAAATCTTCGCGCCGCGGGCCTGGGCCTGTCCGAGTTCCTCGATGTACAAAGCGCCGGCACCTTCTCCGATCACAAATCCGTCGCGCGTTGCGTCAAACGGACGGCTCGCCGTTTCGGGCTCGTCGTTTCGGGTTGACAGCGCCTTCATGGCATTAAAACCCGAGACACCGAGCTCGGTAATTGGTGCTTCCGAGCCGCCGCACAGCGCCGCGTCGGCCTGACCACGCTGAATCAGGAGGAAGGCATCGCCGATGTTGTTGTTGCCGGTGGCGCATGCCGAGACAACCGCATAGTTGGGGCCGCGGAATCCGAATCGGATTGAAATGTGGCCCGGTGCGATGTCGGGAATCAGCCGCGGGATGAAGAAGGGATTGATGCGACGCGGACCGTTCGTTATCAACTCGGCGGTCTGGTCGTGGAAAGTCTGCATGCCGCCGATGCCGCTGCCGAAGATCACTGCGACACGCTCCTTCTCCTCTTCGGGCATGTTGTCGGGATCGATCCCGGCGTCGGCCACCGCCTGGTCTGCTACAACCAGCGCGTACTGACTGAACTCGTCGATGCGACGTGCCACCTTGCGGTCGAGGTATTCGTTTGCGTCAAAGCCTTTCAGCTCGCAGGCAAACTTCGTGTCGAACCGTTCAGTGTCGAAGTGGGTGATCGGTGCCGAGCCACTCTGGCCGGCCATCATGGCGTCCCAGAATGCCTGTGTAGACAGACCGATTGGCGTCAGCGCGCCCATTCCGGTGACAACGACCCTTCTGAGTTCTTGTGCCATAGCGGGTACTTCGGAGAGTTCAGCTCCTTCGAACGGTTCGGCCGGCAGGCGGGGCGCTGGCGGCGACGCACAAAAAAACCCGGCAGCCCGCGTTGCGCAGACTGCCGGGGTCATACGCTCGGGATTAGCTCTGGCCGGATTTCTCGGTCAGGTAGCTCACAGCATCGCCGACGGTCGCGATGTTCTCAGCGTCCTCGTCGGGAATAGTCAGGTCGAATTCCTTTTCGAACTCCATAATGAGTTCGACGGTGTCCAGGGAATCGGCGCCGAGGTCGTTCGTGAAGGAGGCCTCCGGGTTAATGTCGGCTTCGTCAACGCCGAGCTTTTCGACGATGATGGATGTCACCTTCGACGCGAGATCATTCGCCATGGTCCAAACTCCATGTGTAATCGTAGATACGGGATACCGGCGCAGATGGCCCGGTAGCTTTCAAGCGGCGCAAATTACGGTAGGCCAGCCCTCGAATCAACAAAATGACCGCAAGCCGGCGGCTCGACGCACTGCGGGATCGATTCTCCGAGGAGAAATTTTCATGACGATAGGCCCCGAAACCGTGTTCTCACACGTACTTAAACGCGCTTGGGTGCGAGGAATCCCAAAGGTGGGCGGGGCGTTATACGATGCTTGGCACGTGCTTTGATATTTTCGCGCACAGATCGTGTGAAAACGCGCCTGCCAGGCACCGATGAGGGGTCGGGTCGCGCACGCGAGTTGGGCGCCAGCGGGTTACGTACCGTAACGCAGCCACCGATACCCGAAAAAAGAACCACCAGCCGCCGAGTAAAACTCAGCCGAATCTACCGAACCTTCCATGGCCTATCTCTTCACGTCTGAGTCCGTTTCTGAAGGGCACCCGGACAAAGTCTCCGACCAGATTTCCGACGCAATCCTCGACGCCCTGCTCGAGCAGGACCCGCACTCCCGCGCTGCCGTTGAGACGCTTTGCACAACGGGTCTCGTAATGCTCTCGGGCGAGGTGCGCTCAAAGGCATTCGTCGACGTTCAGGAGATCGCACGCCAGGTAATCCGGGAAATTGGATACACCGATCCGGCGCTGCGCTTTGACGCGGAGTCATGCGGCGTGATCAGCTCGATCCACGAACAAAGCCCCGATATCGCCCAGGGCGTTGACGAAGGGTCCGGTCTCCACGAAGACCAGGGTGCCGGCGACCAGGGCATGATGTTCGGATACGCCTGCCGCGAAACCGACGAGCTTATGCCCATGGCAATCAGCTTCTCGCACGCCCTCGTTAGAGAACTGGCCGACATCCGGAAGAACACGGATCTGATGCCGTACCTCCGGCCCGATTCCAAGAGCCAGGTCACAATCGAGTATGACGACGATCGCAAGACGCCACGCCGCGTCCACACGATTGTCCTCTCAACGCAGCACAGCGAAGACGTTGAGCAGAGCCGCATCGAGGCTGACATCCGCAAACACCTTATTCCCCGCGTAATTCCGGCGGATCTAATTGACGAGGATCTGATCCTTCACGTCAACCCGACCGGCCGGTTTGTGATTGGCGGGCCGCACGGTGACACCGGCCTGACGGGCCGCAAGATCATCGTCGATACCTACGGCGGCAAAGGCGCACACGGCGGTGGCGCATTCAGCGGAAAAGATCCGACAAAGGTTGACCGTTCTGCGGCATACGCTGCGCGACACGTTGCCAAGAACCTCGTGGCAGCCGGATTGTGCGACGAAGCCCTGGTACAGGTTGCCTACGCCATTGGCGTGGCCGAACCCGTCTCAATTGACGTGGACACGTACGGAACGGGCAAGTTGTCTGACAGCGAACTACAGGAGATTGTCGGGCGTACCTTTGATCTGAGGCCTGCCTCGATCATCAAACGATTTGACCTGCTCACGCCGCGCTATCAGCAGACGGCCGCGTACGGTCACTTCGGCCGTGACGGGTTTGCCTGGGAAAAACTCGACTACGTTGACGCGCTCAAGGCGGCTGCAAACGTGACGGCATAGCAGCGGCTTCTGTCGCTCGTCGGAGAATCATCCGCGAATTGTCCGGAATTTGTCTGGAGCAAACCGGCCAACGCTAAATCGCGGTGCGTATCGGGGTCGATACCCCCGAACACATGCATCTTTGTGTGGCTCCTGACATAGCCGATCGAACTCAATCCAGAAACAGTAGCCGGCAAGCGATTCGCTGGGCGTTTGCGCTTACCCTCTGTGCGGTAGTCGTTCATTCAACGGCGTACCCGGCGTTTGCGCAACGCGAGCCGGATGCCCGACCTGTACCGCTGCAGGTTGAGCCGTTGCTGCAACCCGTTGACCCGTCCCTCGAGCGTCCGTCGCTCGCCACGCCACGCGGACGTCATGATGCGCGCACGGGTGTCAGTCGCGCCAGCTACCGGCCTGCGCCAACACCGGAAACACTCGCAGACACGACGCCTGTTGTCTCGCGTCCTCGACCTGCGATTGCGCGCACTGTTGCGGCGTACCTGGACGCGCAACGCAGTCGGTATGGCTGGACGGATGCATCAGGGGAGCTCGAGGTGCTGCAGGTATCCAGGTCTGGTCATGCCGCACACGTTACCCTTCAGCAACGATATGCCGGCGTGCCCGTCCTTGGCCGGTTTGTGCGCGTCAGCCTCGACGGGTGGGGCCAACCGTCATTTGTCGTCAGCGGCTTCGACGAAACGCTTCGTGATCGTATTGAGGCGGGTGGCCTGCGCGCGGATTTTGTTGTCCCGGCCGTTGCAGAGGCGACAGCAATTGAACGGGCATCGCAATTGTTCGGCGGCACCGTGCTGCCAACATCAGATGCGGACGAAGCCCGGCTTGTCATTGTGCCCGATGCTCAGCCCCGGCTTGCATGGCGCCTGCATCTCCGTGCTGACGACTTCCCCGGAGACTGGGAGGTTTTGATCGACGCCCGTAACGGCGAGGCGCTGCGTGTTCGGGACCGCGCCCTTCGCCGTCGCGCAACGCATACAGTCGGTGTAGCCCCCCGAGTCGATGGATCGACCCCGACAATCGTGGGACACAATCCGGGCAACGACCTTGCACTGCGCAGGGTTGATGGTGCCGGACATGTCTTTGAGCCCGACCCGCTCACATCCGCGGGGGTGCCATACGGTGCACCGTATGTCGATGACAACGACGCCGACATTGCCGCACTGAACGCGCAGCTTGTCGACGTTGCACTTAAAGATATTCAAGAGGGCACAGACGGGTTGTACCGGCTTAACGGACCCTACGCGCGTATTATCGGTGGCGGACCACTGGGTTACGCGCCGCCCACAGCGCCAACGCCCACCGGTTTTGCGTACACGCGCGCGCACGACGACTTCGAGGCTGTCTCGGCCTACTATCATGTTGATGCGAGCCAGCGTTACGTGCAGAGCCTTGGATTTGGCGACATCCAGGCAAGCGGCGTTTCGATCAACCCGCGTGCGATCGTTGCTGACAACTCCCTGTATCTGCCGTCTTCAAACCAGCTCAACTTTGGGATCGGTTCGGTGGACGACGCTGAGGATGCCGGTGTTGTTTGGCATGAATACGGCCATGCCCTGTTGCAGTCGTCGGCACCCGGGTTGGTAGACGGTGGTGAAGGACAGGCGCTGCATGAAGGGTGGGCCGACTATTGGGCAGGCTCCTACCTGCGCGGGCTCGCCGAAGCCGGCAAGAGCGCGCGGCTGGATTGGGAGCGTGTTTTCCGGTGGGATTCAGGCGACGGCGAGATCTGGCCCGGACGCGCTATCGGGGTTGACGGCATATACCCGGACGACACAACCTGCGATGATCCCGGCGACTCAGAAAG
>JAUIJQ010000156.1 GCA_030431165.1 Rhodothermia bacterium
TTCGCGCCCGCGCGCTCGTTCCGGTCGTCATAGGCGACATCCCTGCCCGCGGCCAGCAATTCGCCATAGAGCTTTTCACACGCCGCATCACAGGCTTCGTCGCCGGCCTTCATGTTGATGATGATGATGTCGAACGGAGCGACCCCATCGGGCCAGATGATGCCGTTCTCGTCATGGGAAGCTTCGATGATCGCCGGCACCAGGCGCGTCGGCCCAATGCCGTAGGATCCCATGTGGACCGCATGCTCCTTGCCGTCGGGCCCCATGACCAATCCGAAGGGATTCGAATCAACCAAGAACCCGTCGGGGTTTTCCTTGCGTTCGATGTCGAACGTGTTGACGACCTCGTGGGCCTGACCATCCACGATCTTAACGATCGAAGACATGTGGGTCGACGGCGTCTCGCCGGCTTCAATTCGCCAGGTCCCGCTCGTTACGTAAACCGTGCCGTCAACCATTGCCAGTCGGCCGCCACCGAGCGTTTCGCCGGAGGCTGTTCTTATGGATGGTAGCGTTGCCACCTCTGTCTGATTCCCGTCGCGATCAAATCGAATTATCCTGGAGGTCTCCCCGTACTTAACGGTCGACATTACACCGGTGTCAGGGTCAGGGAATGCCATGTCCTCTTCGCCGCCAATACCCGAGTCAACCACCCAGACAACACCGTGGTCGTCCACAAGCACACCCATGGGAGCGTTAAGTCCGGCGGCGAACGTCTTGCTTTGCTGCGCGAACGCTTGCGTGGCGCCGACAAGCGAAATCACGGCTGACAGCACCAGCACGAGGTAAACGCGAGAGAATCGTTTGGTCATGGTGATTCACCCAGAAGGAACGTGACGAGCGCCTCAACTTCTTCGGCGCTCAGGTTTGTGTATGCCGGCATCCGGTGGACGGAGGTTTCAAAGCCGGGCACGACGTACACGGTTGGATCGAGAATGCTTTCGCGGATGTACTGCGCAGCCGTTGTTGCTTCGCCACGGTAGTTCTCATCCTTGATGCGTACCGAGGCGATGGCTCTCATATCGTCGTGCGGCGGGCCGAAAATACCGGAGGTGCCTGCACTCCGGGAGGCGTGGCAAAGTCCGCAGTAGTACTTGAGGTAGACGGCCTGGCCGACGGAATCAGAGGGTGCCACATTGCTCGACTGAGCGGCGCCGCTTTGCGGTACCATGCACCACAGTGCAGCCAGTACGGCCAGTGCGCGGATCCGGCTGAAATCGCTCATATCGAAGTGCGGGAGGCAAATCCCACCCGGAAAAAGGAACTGCTAGCCGCAAGTTAGAGCACCAAGCGTCGGATGCAAATTGGGCGGGCAGGCTCAACCCTGGCGACCGTCTATTCGCAGCGAATCAATCGGGCGCCGCACAAGAAAACGGATTGACGACGCGACTACGGCAAAAAACGTCACGATCAACAAGCCAACCGCCGCCGCAGCCAGAGGAAGAAGAACGGCCTCTGAGCGGAACGCGAAGTTGTCGAGCCAGCGCTTGATCAACAGAAAACCTGCCGTTGCACCGAGGACAAAAGCCGGTACAACGAGTACCGCGAACTGCCCGATGTGTAGTCCAAACACATGGTGGTCGCTCGCGCCGAGCACACGCCGAATGCCGAACTCTCGCTCGCGGCGGGAAGCAATGAGCGCGGAGATACTCCACAGGCCGGCAACGACGAGGAGCAAGGCGGCACGTGCAATCCAGGTCAAGGCGCGACGTAGCCGCGTCTCCTCCGAATACATCGCGTTCATGGCGCGCGCGTAGGACTGCATGCTGAACAACGGGGATGGTACAAGGTCGGTCATCGCTTCGCGAATGCGGCTTTCGAAGTCCACCCCTGTCGCTGATAGCCCGTTCGAAGGCACAACGGCCACACCAAACCAATAGTCTCGCGGATTTGTCACGAGGACCATGGGTTCCATCGCGTCGTGGAACGAACCGTGGACAAAATTCGCGACGACACCGGCCACCTCGAACTCGTCGTTTGGTCGCCAACCGACGGCGTCATCCGGCGAAGCAAATCCCAGCTTTTCAACGGCTGCCTCATTAAGCAACACGTCGCGCAACACATCGCGTCTTTCCCCGCCGGCAGTTGATCGCACGTTGCGTCCTGCGACAATCGGAATCTCCATCAGGTCAACAAATGCCGTGTCGATCGTGGCAGCGGCGAGCACGATCTTTTCCTCAGGCAACCCCGGCAGCGGAAACGTGTAGCGTGTTTTGCCAAAACCGGCCATCCCCGGCAATCCGGCTGCCGGCACAACAGACTCAACGCCCGCGGTGGCTGAGAGCTTCTCAACGATTGGGCCGCTCAGCGACCGAACGCTGTGGTCTTCCAGTTCGACGTACAACACGTCAGGCGTGGCGTGGCCGCGGTCGACGGAATCCATGTAGCGGAATTGCGCGGCCAGAAACGCGTTGCCGGTAAGCAGCAGCGCAAACAAGGCCAGCTGCGCCGCCAGGACAAATTTGCGGGCGGAGTTGCGGCGACCGCCGCCGAGTCCGTCGTCGGCGATCAGCAGTGCGATGTTTGTGCGCGTCAGTCGATATCGCGTCCAAAGCCAGACCGCAAACGCCGCGACGACATGTATCACTGCGGCGGTTGCCGCGGCGGCAACGAGCGTGCCTGACCCGACGCGCATGCCGCTTGGCGAAAAAGCATTCAGTTCGGGTATCACCACGGCTGAGAGTAGTGCCACACCAAGCATCGTCGCGGGGATCGGAACAAGCGTTTCAAACGCGGCGTCGCGGGCAAGATCAGCACTGCTCGCACCGCTGGAAAGCCGTGTACCAATCTGCCGGGCGCTCGACGCGATGCGCGCAACGCGGAGGCCAAACAGGTTGAAGGTGGCGATCAGGAAGAGGATCACCCCAAGCACAATGATACTCCCGATGACAAGCTGGTTGCCGTGATGCTGGGCGACGAGATCCGTCTGCATGTACACGTCACGAAAGGGCAGCAACGACACTTCGCGGATGTACGGGTCAGCAATCGTGTCGGTTATGTGCTTGGTAAGCTGAGCGGCGACCGCATCGGGCGCAGCATCCGGAGTCGCATCCGGAGTTGCACCGCCGCGCAGCAACACGTACTGCCATGTGTTCTGATTCTGGACGGATTCCCGCTGTGACAGCCACGACTTCGCAATGTCGAACTGAATGTGATTATTGGCCGGTATTTCCTTTACGACTGCTCCGATCGTGTAGGTTCGCGTCGAATCCCGCTCGGGCACGTCGAAGAATCGCCCAACGACATCGACGGTGCCGAACATCCGGATCGCCGTCTTGTCGGTTACCACGGCGCCGTCGGGACGCTCAAGTGCGGTTACCGGGTCCCCCGCCACCGTCGGAAATGACAGCATCGAGAACATCGTCGACTCCACGCACGTGACTTCGACCTTGTCGAGCGTCTCGACCGCACCGGCTTCAACTGAAACGTATTGCGCGGGGCACCGACGGTAGCGGCCGGCGTCGCGGACGGCCGGCAGGTTCTCCCTCATCCACGGAGTCAGGAGCCCAAGCGTCCACGAGTCGCGCGAGCTGTGATTTGCGTAGACCGCAAAGTCATTGAGTTGGTACAGCTCATCGGGCGGATCATAAAACGAATCCGCGCTGACGTAGTCATGCACAAAGCCGAGGGCGGCAGCAAATCCAACGCTGCCGAGAATCGCTGTGACGGCTATCAGTAGCGACTCAACTTTGCGGCGACGAAAACCACGAAGGATGGCGCGGAGGGTATGTGCAATCATGACGTGCCTCGTGGAAAGGTTGCGGTGTGACGGCTACAGCAGAGGTTTGTACCGCCAGACAGTTCCTCCCGTCACAAAAAGGATGTCGACCGGATTATTGCCGAGGAAAGCAGGATCAGTCGGCGCCTGGCCGTCCCGTTGGCCAACGATGTCTTCACGCCATGTCGCACCGTCATCGATTGACAAGAACAACGACCCCGTACCGTAAGCTGATTGGTATCCGGCTGTGACGGCAATCACAGCCGGGTCAGAATGCGCACTCGCCACTCCTGTAAGGTACCACGGGAGAGAGCCTCGATTTGGCACCTCAAAAATTGGGAAAAAGGTTACGCCCAGATCATCGGATCGAAGTACTTGGTCGCCATCAAATGCGTAGAGGCGACCAAGCCCATCAACGTACTTGACCAAACCGTGTGAGAGTTCGGTCCACGTCTCACCGGCGTCATCTGATCGGAAAAACTTCTGTTGTCCCCCATAGTAGATGCGATTGGCTACTACGGGATCAGCAAAAACGGCCGGGCGGCCGCCAAGGCTTGCCACTGGTAAGTTGTCGAAATTTGACCACGTCACTCCCCCGTCTTCGCTGAACACCAATTCGTTCACGATCATGTAAATCCGGTCGTCCATGTGCCTCGACAACTGCACATCGTACCCCCCATAGCTGGTAACGAACCGATCCGCATCCATCGGAAATGTCCAACCTTCAGCGCTGCGCCACCGCGCAAACTCATGGTCGTCAAGGTCGCCGGACACAACAAAAGAATCGTCGGTTGGCAGGCAGTCGATCGACTGGAACTGAGCATCGTCAAGGATCAATTGATCCCAGGTCTCTCCATCGTCACTTGTCGTCCATGCGTATTCGGTGCCGCGCAACGCTACCGTGAATCGACCTGATTCGGGTGAATAACACGACGCGATATTGCGCCAGTCGGTGTCTGCCAATTCGGCCAACAAGGCGCGGTCAACAAGCACAAGAGCGGTGTCTCGCGCGACAACCATGTTGTCCATGCGCATGCTTACGCTGATGGATGCCGTGCCAAATCCATTCATGATCAGATCGCCGTCTGACGAGACGGAAACAACCTGGTCATTGCTACTCTCCCATTCGTATTGAACCTGCGAGGCGAGTGAGTCGGGGAAAACCCACACCGCAAATTGCTGCGCGCCTCCACCGACCACACCCTTGAGGGTATCAGGAGAGAGCGTCACATCCATCGCTGTGGGCATCGGATCCGGAGAATCATCTGCCGGACTGCTGTCGCAGCTCTGAATAACGAGCAGCAGAAAACAACCAAAGACCAGTTCAGCTACGAGTCTGAGGCTGCGCTGCGATGTTGACCGTTTCACAAATTCGCTCCCGGTTGCAGTAGGCATACGCCACGAAGATAAGTGGTTGTCAAGACCCGGCCGAGGCAGTTTGTAACCAAAACCGAGGCCCATCCGTCTTCCATGGTAGCCCCGTGTTGCTGTCCTCTTTACCCGCCTCAGTCATGCTGCGCAACTACTTTCGCATTACCATCCGCAACTTCCTGCGCCAGCCCGGCTACTCGTTTATCAATGTCGCCGGACTCGCAACCGGCATGGCGGCGTTTGTCCTCATCGGGTTGTTCGTCCAGAACGAGCTTAGCTTTGACCGCCATAACCCAAACCGGGACGATGTCTACAGGGTCGTACTCGACGCCGAGGTACAGGGCCAGTCAATACTTACGGTCAGCTCGCCGGCAGTCATGGCCGGGGCGCTTATTGAATCGTTTCCGGAGGTTGTCGACGCCACGCGCATCAACTCGTATACGTCGGATCTTCTGTTCACCGTGGGCGACCGGCCGTTCTACGAGTCGCAGTACTTCGCGGCGGATTCCAGTGTGTTCTCGATCTTCGATATCGAGCTACTCGAAGGTGATCCGGCAACCGCGCTGAACCGTCCGAACACGCTTGTGTTGTCAGAGTCGGTTGCGCGCAAGTACTTCGGCGACGAGCCGGCGATCGGCAAAAGCGTGCGCCTTGACAACCGCACCGACTACGAGGTCACCGGCGTCATGGTTGATCCCACACAGGCCTCGCACTTCCGGCCTCGTCTGATCGGATCGTTTTTGTCGTTGTCGAGCTGGAACAGTCCGGTATGGCTGAACAACTCGTACGCCACGTACATCCAGTTGCGCCCAGGCTCAGATCCGGACGTCCTTCAGTCGAAGTTTCCGGATTTTGTACGCACCAACGTCGGCCCTCAACTCCAGCAGTTTATGGGGCAGGATTTCGACGTTGCGGTCGCTGCCGGCTTTCGCTACGACTGGTTGCTTGAGCAACTCGGCGACATCTATCTGCACTCACGCGCGGAAGATCAGATCGGCCCGACGGGGGACATCCGGTATTTGTACATACTCGGAATCATTGCGGCTTTTGTGCTGCTGATTGCCTGTATCAACTTCATGAACCTGTCGACGGCGCGGGCAACGGGGCGTGCGCGCGAAGTCGGTGTTCGGAAGGTCATGGGATCAAACCGGGGGCAGCTGATCAGGCAGTTCCTGGGTGAGTCGACGATGATGTCGATTGTTGCGATGGTGCTCGCTTCTGTGCTGGTCCTGCTTGCGCTGCCCGTCTTTTCGAAGCTTGCCGGGGCGGATTTGCGGCTGCACTTGTGGCTGGTCGGGGCAATGCTTGCAACAGCGATTGTGACGGGGCTGATCGCGGGTGTCTATCCGGCGTTTGTGCTGTCGTCGTTTAATCCGGCGACGGTGCTGAAAGGTTCATTTGCGCGAAGCCGGCGCGGGACGACGTTGCGGTCTGTGCTTGTGGTGTCACAGTTCACCATTACGATTGTGCTGCTGGTTGGTACAAGCGTGGTGTTCAAGCAGCTCCGCTTTATCCAGAGTCAGGATCTCGGGTTTGAGCCGACGCAGGTTGTGGTTGTGCCGATCGAGACGCAGAACGGGGTCGAGACGTTTGACACGTTTCGGTCGGAGTTGCTGACACATGCGGCAATCGTCGATGCGGGTGCAAGCGGCATCCTGCCGGGCCCGGGCCGCATCCACAACAACACCGGGTTCCGCGGTGAGAATCAGACCGAGAGTGACATCTTCATCGCCGGGCTCGGAGAAGTGTCGGATGACTACGTCGAAACGCTCGGGCTTGAAATCATTGCGGGGCGCGACTTTGATCCGGCGTACTCAGCGGATAGCGCTTCGTGGGTGATCAACGAGGCAGCCGCTCGGGAGCTTGGCTGGACCCCGGCTGAAGCCGTCGGCAAACGGGTCATGCGACTCGATGAGGGCGCGGGTCGGCTTGGCACCGTGGTTGGTGTCACGGCAGATGCCCACTACAACTCACTTCATCAGGCCGTGCAGCCGATCATCTTCGGAAACTGGACCACGAACCAGCGCTACGGCGCCATCCGTGTGCGCGGCGACCAGATGAATGCCGCGCTGGCGCATATCGAAGCAAAGT
>JAUIJQ010000157.1 GCA_030431165.1 Rhodothermia bacterium
GAATCCATCGATCGAACTTGATCGGGATGGGCGTACTCCCGCTTCAGTTCAGTGCGGGCGAAAATGCGGAGACGCTTGGCCTCGATGGTACCGAGTCATTCGCTATTCCCGTCACCGATAGTGTGCAGGCGCGACAGAACATCGAGGTGACTGCCACTCGCGCTGATGGAACAACCGTTGTGTTTACGACGGTATGTCGATTGGATACACCGATCGAGGTCGAGTACTACCGACACGGCGGCATCCTGCACTACGTATTGCGCGAGTTCCTCAACACATCTGACGTCAAAGCCTGACGCGTATGAGGGGTACCGGTTGGGTCTACTCTGGCTCCTTTGCCGTGCTGCTGGCCGTTGCGTCTTGCGGTGACGGTGGCTACGACTCGTTCGATTCGGGGGGCGTGCTCAGGCCTGAACAGCGGGTATTTGACGTAACGTACTACGACCTCGATCTGGCTGTTGACCCGTCGGCACGACGGATTGACGGTGCGTTGTCCATGCATGCCGTGATGGTCGAGCCCTCCCGCCATGTCGAGCTGGACCTCGAAAAGAGCTTTGATGTGCGGTCGGTGTCAGATGAGGCGGGGCAGCCCCTGAATTTTGAACGTCCCCCGGGCCGCATCCGGATTGAGTTGCCCGAGCAGCTTGATGCCGGCGCTCCGTTCGCCGTGACGGTTTCCTACGCAGGGGAGCCGCACGTCGCAGAGAATCCGCCGTGGTCAGGCGGGTTTACCTGGGCTACGACGCCGGCGGGTGGCGACTGGATATCAACTACGTGTCAGGGTGAAGGTGCTGACATATGGTGGCCGGTCAAGGACCATCCCGGCGACGAGCCCGACTCGATGCGGATGCACTTTACTGTCCCGTCACCGCTTGTGGTGGCGTCAAATGGACGCCTCGAATCGAGGGAAGTCCTCGGCGATTCGATCCGTTACAATTGGTTCGTTTCGACCCCTATCAATACATACAACGTAACCTTCAACGCGGCAGACTTTCGCGTGCTGCGCACGGTGCACGTATCGCCGCGAGGCGTCACGTATCCGGTGGAGTTCTACGTGTTGCCCGAGAATGTGAGAAGGGGAGGTGCATTCCTTGCCGAGATAAACGACCACCTCACGTTTTACGAAGAACTGCTTGGACCGTATCCGTTCCGACAGGACAAGTACGGGGTTGTCCAGACGCCGCACCTCGGGATGGAGCATCAGACCATGGTCGCGTACGGCGCCAACTTCGATAACGGCGCCATGACGGGTGGTGTTGACTGGGGCTTCGATGCACTGCATCATCACGAGCTTGCGCACGAGTGGTGGGGCAACCTGGTCACCAACGTGGATTGGTCGGACATGTGGCTCCACGAGGGATTCGGTACCTACATGCAGGCGCTTTACGTCGAGCGGGAGGGTGGCGCCCAGCGGTATGCAGATTACATGGCTTCGCTTCGTGGCGGCGTTGACGGTTCGTTTACCCTTGCTCCGCGCGCTGCGAAGAGCGCGGATGAGATCTACAACGGTCAACTCTATACAAAAGGCGCGTGGGTCCTGCACTCACTACGCTATTTGATTGGAGACGCCGTCTTTTTTCGCGCCCTGCAGCAGATGGTCTATCCCGATGGTCTGGCTGACGAGTTGCGTGCGGAAAACGGCTGCGGCTGTCGCTTTGTGACAACAGCCGACTTCATCGCAACAGTTGAATCTGTCAGCGGGAAAGACCTGGACTGGTTTTTTGACTTCTACCTTCGGCAGCCAACGCTGCCCGGATTAGTCGAGGAGCGGGACGGCGATTTTGTCCGCGCCCGATGGGAAGTACCAGTTGGGACCACCTTTATGATGCCCATCCAATTCAGCCGGGACGACGAGGTCGTCGTGTTGGTGCCGGATGAAGACGGCGTCGTCGAAATGGCCGGTTCAGACTGGCAGGTGGACGCAGCCAACTGGATCCTGCGGGAGTAACTTCCCGGAGTGCGACACGTGCAAGTCTCGGCAACGATCCTGCACCAGTATCCCAGTCCAGCTCTAGTAGCTGAGCTCTTGGTCTGATCGCTGACCTCCTGGTCTAGCCACCCACCGCTTAGTCCGCGTCCCGTTCGTAGAGGATGCGCCCACCGACGATGGTCATGGCAACTTCGGTGTCAGGAATTTCTGCCTCGTCGATGGTCATGAAGTCCTTCGTGAGGACCGTGATATCAGCGAGCTTGCCCGGTGTGAGTGTGCCTTTGATGTCCTCTTCGAATGCCGCAATCGCGTTGTTAATGGTGTACGAGGCCAGGGCTTCTTCGCGTGACATCCGCTGCTCGGGATAGAACACGGAGCCGTCCGCCAGCCTGCGGGCGGCGGCAGCGTACAGCGACGCAATCGGATTGATTTTTTCAACCGGCACGTCAGTTCCGTTTGTGACGACCGCGCCCGTGTCCATCAGCTTCTGCCACACGTAGGCGCCCTCCTCCGAACGCTCGTCGCCGAGCCGGTCGGGCACCCACGACGCGTCGGAGGTGCAGTGGTTACCCTGCATGGATGCGATGACGCCAAGGCGTCCGAAACGCGGGATGTCTTCTTCCGAGATGTGCTGTGCGTGCTCGATTCGCCAGCGCAGCGTGTCACTGCCGGGCCGCGTCGCAAACGTGTCTTCGTAGATGTCGAGCACTTCGCGGTTGGCGCGATCACCAATCGCGTGCACGGCAAGCTGATAGTTGTGTCTGAGGGCCAGGCGCGCCGTCTCTTCGACCTCCGGAATCGGGATCAGGTTGAGGCCAGACAGGTGTGGCGCGTCTGAATACGGCTCGAGCAGCCAGGCACCGCGTGGTCCAAGCGCGCCGTCAATTGACAGCTTGATCGTGCGCACGGTCAGGTGGTTGTCACCGTACCCGATGGTACGGTAGTCGTCGAGCTTCTCAGCCAGCACTTCATTCGGTTCGCGGATCATAACGTAGAGGCGAACCGGGAGCGAGCCCTCGTCAGCGAGTGCCTTGAATAAATCAATGTCCTCGAAGTCGACGCCTGCATCGTGAAAACTGGTGATGCCGTTGCGCAAGGCTTCGTCGGCTGCAAGCTGGGCACGTTGACGATTGAGCGCTTCGATTTCTTCCGCGGTTTCGGGTGGCGGACGTCTAACCAGGCCCTGCGCAGTTTCACGGAGCATACCGGTGGGGCGCCCATCGGCGCCTCGCAGGATTTCGCCGCCCTGGGGATCGGGCGTTTCGCCGGATATCCGCGCCAGCTCCATCGCCTTCTGGTTTACGATGCTCGCATGTCCACTCGCGTGCCGCAGAACAACAGGATTGTCGGGTGATACGGCCGACAAACTGCGGTGCACAGGGAAGCCCTCGTAGGTCTCATCCGGCGTCTCGCTCCACTTGTCCTGGTGCCACCCACGACCGGTGATCCACTCGCCCGGTTCAGCATCACTTGCGGCGTCAGCAACCATGTCGACAATTTCGTCCCACGTTCCAGGTGTGGACAGATCGAGTATCAGCTTCGCATCACCAAGCCCGAGAAAATGGCCGTGTCCCTCAATGAGGCCCGGGACCGCCAGCTTCCCGTCAAGATCAACTATCTGCGTGCCGCGACCGGCAAATTTCCCGATCGCGATTTCGTTTCCAACTTCGAGGATTCTGCCGTCTTTCACGGCAATGGCACTGCCCTCTGGGATGTTCTCATCGAGGGTTACGATCTTCCCATTTCGCAGAATCATATCCGCGACAACGCCGTCCTCTTTGCAGCCTGTCACCAGAGACGAAAGTGTGACGATGAACAGGGCGACGGCGATGTAGATCGGTAAACCCGATATTGGCGTTCTGGCGCTTCGATGTGCTGTGCTGCGTTGCATGAGTGACGGCTGCGAGGTGGACGAATGCGTAACGGTACGGGGTTTGCCGTGAATATAGTGACGCATCCTTATGTCGATTCGAGCGGGGTGCGCCATTTCCTGCTCCACTAGGCGCAAATGAATCCGCCACGTATATTTCGCCCATGGCAAAAAAGACCGCAAAGACCACCTACGATTGCCTGAACTGCCCGGGGTTCTGCTGCTCGTACTCTCAAATTCCTGTCAACGAGCGTTCGCTGAAGCGGCTCGCGAAATACTTCGGGATATCCGAGAAGAAGGCGAAGAAGAAGTTCACGAAGCGTGGCGTCGATGACGAGATGATCTTGCGTCACCACGAGGATGAATACTTCCTCTCCATCTGTCGCTTCTTTGACCGTGAAGAGCGGAAATGCACGATCTATCACGGGCGGCCCGATGCCTGTCGCGAATACCCCGGCACGAAGTTCTGCCGGTACTACGATCTGCTGATGATCGAGCGCGACAGGGCAGATGATCCGGACCTCAAGATCGCGGCGTATATCGCTGACTAGCGTAGGCTGATAACACTGCGGTTGTCAGCGGTAGCCAGCGATTGCCAGCGGCCGTCAGGCTATTGCACTTCTTCGAGAAGCAGCAGACCAGATTCGTCGGGTGTGAAGCTGACGTACCCGAACGACACAAAGCCGGTTTTGCCGGTGATCACGTCGCGCACGAGAGCGTCGTCTGGGAACGCCGACGACACGTTGATCCGGGTGCGCCCTTGTGCGTTGAGGGCGATGACAACGTCGTCAGACCGGGCACCGACCATCAGCGATCGTTGAAAGATGTAGGGGGCTGAACCAATCTGCAGATGCGTCCCGGCACCTATTGCGTCGTGTCGGCGCCTGAACGCCGCAATGGCGAGAAGCGTTGGGTCGTTGCCGAGTGACTCGATGGTTACGTTTGGGGGCAGGATAAGTGCACCCGGCAGCAACAGCGCACGTTGTGCTTCTACCTTCGCGGCGTCAGCGGTCGCATCAACTCCGCCGCCTGCAAAACCTGCCTCACGCAACTCGGCAACAAGTCCGCGGCTCGCACTGGCAACAATGGAGTCACTCTGGACCGCGTATAACGAGTCCAGGACTGCGTGCTTTGTCGGCAGTGACGAGACCGCATACGCCATCACGTCGAAGCCCTGGGTGAACAACTCCGTCGCCGCCTCACCAAGCGGGTCGGCATCGCCTCCCAACCAAAAGCCGCCGGATCCCGACAGGGCGTTTCCGCTACGTTGCGCCCAGTCGTTGCGTGCGGTTACCGCTTCCTGCTTCAACGACGACCAAAGCCCGACATCTACGCCGTCTACGCCAACGGCGAAGAACCCATCGATGCCATAGTCACGAACCCAATCGGCGAGCCATTTGATGATATAGTATCGCGGCGTCCGCGGGTGCCGAGTCCGGGCAAAGAAATCATCCAGCTCTGACTGTTCGGCAGCGGCCCCGGCAGAACCCCATCGGGACGTCAGGAATGCCGGCAGTAACACAGGGCTTCCGACCTCGGTCCTGAAATCAGCGCGCCCCGAACGGCATGCGGTCGTTGGCTCTGTCCCGCACGCTTCAAATCCGTCAGCGTCGGCGCGTATCCAGCCGGCGTCCCACCAGATCGCGACACTATCCGATACCGAGCCACCTGCAGGGGGCGGCGCTGTGTCGTTAACGTTTATGTCCATGATCACGCGGATGCCCTGCTCGTGGGCAGTCCGCACCAGCGTCTTGAGTGACTCAACCGTGCCCCAGCGCGGGTCGAGCGCTGTGTAGTCGGCAACGCCTCCTCGCTCTTTCGCGACGAGCATCGGTAGCCTGATCGCTGAGATTCCGCGCTCAGCAAGGGAGCCTTCCCGAACAACGGCGGTCAGGTCGTCGAGCGTGGGCGCGGCACTGCCACGCGTGCCGTCTTCCGAAATCCGGTAGATCAGAACATTGTCCCAGTCCGCAAATTGGGACGCACCACCGCCACTCTGGGCTGCGGCGGAGCCTGCAAGGATCAGCGAGAGCAGTACAAACGGAAGTCGAGGCACGACGCGTCGGGACATAAAAGTGTACGCCGTGTAACTCTGCAGAGCGGCGTCGGTTGCGCCGATTGTCTCAGTCAGGCAGGGTCAAAGGTCGAGCCCCAGTGACACCTCCCAGAGGCTGTAGTCAGACAGATTGCCTGCAAAACGCACCTGCCCGTAGTACCCCGCCTGATCGATCATGGCGCCGATTCGATAACTCGCGACCATCTCACCGATCCGATTCTCGGTGCGCTGGACCCCGTTTACGGGAAGTCCGATGCGCGTGGTCGTCTTGTCCCAGACGTAGGAGAGATCAAAGACTGCTCCAGCGAATAGCGATACCGACCGCGTAAGATTGTAGTTGAGAAACGCGGGCACAAGCCAGTTGATGTTGTTGTCAACCTTGCGCGAAGACCGCTGCTCAGGGTGCATCGTTTTTCCCGTCCGTTCGAGGCCAAACGAAGTCGTCGCGGCGAGTCCGGTCGTGATGGCGATTTTTCCGACGGTCTGCTGGTGGATGTACGCTCCTTGAGCAAAAACTGTTCGCCGCACCGGGTCTCCCGTGCTTTCAACGCGAACGCTGTCTCCCGTCGACTCATCGACGATGACCACGTTGTTCTGAATGCTCAGTTGCTCAACTTCCAGACTCGTGAATTCGGCCCGATCTTTTGAGCCCGGTGCCCAGTTGCCCCCACCCTGGAAGACAATGCTGTGGCGTGCGGGGCCACGCTCCGCAATGGTGTGCCGGATAGACACTCCCGCCGAAAAGCCGGGGATTCCCTGCGACTCGGACGTACTCGCCCCGGACAAGCGCCTGGTACGCGTAAGCTGTGCCAGGGACTGGTCAGAAGCGACAATGCTATCTACCTCTGTCGTTTCGGTGAAGTCCTCGTTAGTCAAGTCGGCGGACACGTAGTCGATCTGCAGCGCGAGTAGAATGTCAGTGCGATCGTTTGCCAGGCTCGCTTCGAGTCCACCCCGAAGGACGCTATTGTCCGTGACATCCATCGTGGTCTGGTCGGTTGATCGGACGATATACCGTGTGGCATTTGCGAGGCCAATGACATCAGTGCTGGATCCTGAACTCAACGACGTTTGCTGTGCGTCCTTGCGCTGCAATCCGACGCGAAGCCCGACCGCACCCCGCAGGGAAGAGGACCGACTCGGCGACAAGGAGCGCGCAATACGCAGTGTCGCGTTGGTAGTGCTACCGAGAACCGTCGTCTCCTGATCAAGCTGACTTTGGTTTGAGTCGATGGTACCCGATGTCGAACGCTCGACCGTACTCCGGCTTCCTGTTATTGACACCAGCCACGAGTTGTCGCCGCCTGTCACCAGGTGCACG
>JAUIJQ010000158.1 GCA_030431165.1 Rhodothermia bacterium
CACAGCACATCTCCGTGAACGGTCAACACCTTTCGTCGGGTCGATACTTCGTTGCGGTCAAAGGTGATCGCGGTACGGTAACCAGGTCGCTGACGCACATCCGATAGCGCGGTACCTAAAACACGGGAGTGACCTCAATTCCCTGGTGCCCAACCGTATCGAGGTAGTCCAGCCGATCAGTCTGCTCAGCCTGCGCGCTCGACTGGCTACACGTAAGAAAGACGACAATGGGCCCAACGCCGAGGTTGTACGTCAGGTTGCCGGCTCCATCGTCGTCGACGTTTGCAAGGGTGAACTCGGTGGCATACGTATCGTCTTTCTTCAGTACCCGGCCGGTATACCCCGTCGCACCGTCGACCTCTGCGAAGCTCGCCGTGTAGGTTGGGTGCCCGACTGAGTACTCCGGCCCGCCACATGCGAGTTGACTCCCGGTCTCAGTGATTGCAACCTGCTTCTGAAACGCGACGAAGAACGGGCCATCGCTGTCTTCAGAGGAGTCGCAGCCGGCGAGTACAGCTACGGCAAGCAGCGCGATAGTGAGTGTTGACCGGAAGTGGTTCTTCGGGTTCAGACCCGAAACAAATGAACGGAAGACAAACGTTCTTCGAATCGACATGGTTGTAGCGTGCTGATGGTTTGCGTGGCGTGACGCGTGGCGTGATGCGGGACCGTTGGGCCGTTCACCCTGACCAACGGTGGCAAGAGGCGCGACGCCTGCAAGAACAAACGGGCGCACCTATTCCTAGTACCGCAGAACTACCCTGAAAAGGACCACACCGGTCACCGCATCCGCCGCAGACCATTTCCTATCTTCCGGATCCCCTGTAACGGCTTCTGTAACGCATGCACGCAAGCGACGTAACGATACTCCTGGAGCGCGCCCGTAGTGGCGACGATGATGCATTCGGCGAGCTTGTTGGTCGGATCTACGGGGAGTTGCGTGTCATTGCCCGCGGTCAGCGACAGCGACTCGGCGCGGGAGCGACCATCAACACGACTGCGGTGGTACATGAGGCATACGCCAAGATGGCCGGCGCGATGGACCGAAGCGGTGGCGCGACATTCGCTGATCGCGGACACTTCTTTCGCGTCGCGGCGCGGGCGATGCGCGACGTGATTGTCGACTACGCCCGTGCACAATCCGCAGCAAAGCGCGGCGGACGACAGCGACCCGTTTCACTTTCTGACGACGTCGCAGGCATGCAGCACGCCCCCGGGCTGGATCCGACCGTGGTACTCTCCGTGCATGACGGGCTGAGAAGTCTTGAACAGCTCGACCCCGAACTGGCGCGGGTTGCTGAGCTTCGCTACTTCGCCGGTTTGACGGCAGATGAGGCCGCTGAGGCGCTTGGCATTTCGCCGGCTACCGTCAAACGACGGTGGTCTGTTGCCCGTGCCTGGCTGTACAAACGACTGTCCACGTGATACGACGGTAACCGAAACAACGGTATTTGAGTATCGACGCTCGGTACCTGGATATCGACGGAATCCCAACGCACCTGCCAACAGATTCGATGGCCGACGGTCACGACATACCTGATGCAACAGGAAGAGCAGACTGGGGCCGGGTTGCGGAGATTGTCGCGGAAGCGCTGGAGTTGGATGCAGCCGACCGACGCCGTTTTGTCGACGAACGTTGCCTCAACGACGGCGGCGAAATCGACAGCGACCTCGTGCGTGAGGTTACCGGTCTGATTGAGGCATCTGAGGCGGCAGACAGATCCGACGCGCTGCGTCCGCCGGTGGGTGGTCTCGCTGCCGCCGTGGCGAGCGCTGAGTCACTGCAGGCGGTGTCCCTTCCCGAACGGATCGGTGTCTGGAAGCCCATAAGACGCCTGGGAGCCGGTGGCATGGGCGTGGTTTACGAAGCGCTGCGCGACGACGACACGTTCGAACAGCGAGCAGCCGTCAAGCATGTCCACCCGGGTTTTGTCTTTGATTTCGAGAGGCACTTTCTGCGCGAACGCGCAGTACTTGCGGCACTCAAACATCCCGGTATCGCCCGACTGCTGGACGGCGGCAGGACGTCTGACGGTACGCCGTGGCTTGCCATGGAACTCGTTGAGGGTAAGACGCTGACGGCGTTTGCGGAGCAACACAAACTCGGCACGGATGAACGCGTCGCACTCTTCTTGCAGGCCTGCGAAGCGGTTGCCTACGCGCACCAGAATCTCGTCGTTCACCGAGACCTGAAGCCTGCCCACGTACTTGTGGAAGGCGACCCTTCCAGCTCGCAGATCAAGCTGCTGGATTTCGGGATCGCGAAACTCGTAAGCAACGACACCGATGCGGCCATGACGTCGACCGTGCGTGGCCCGTTGACGGCAGCGTATGCCGCACCAGAACAGGTGTTGGGGCAACCTGTGACAACCGCGACCGATGTCTACTCGCTCGGGCTTGTCCTGTACGAACTGCTTGCCGGTCGCCGGGCATATGATGTCTCGAACCTCACGGCTGCGCAAGCGGCAAGTTGCGGGCGACCTCGATACGATCGTGATGAAGGCGATCGCCAAAGATCCCACCCGCCGCTATGCAACGGCAGCGGCGCTGGGTGACGACCTGCGCAGGTATCTGACCGATCACCCGATTGAGGCGCGACCCGACAGCGCCGGTTACCTGGTACGGAAGTTTGTATCCCGAAACCGGGTAAGTGTTACGGCGTCGATCCTCGCACTTGCAGTGGTTGCGATCCTGATATCCGCGTTTACCGCCGGTCTGGCAAAGGAACGCAACCGGGCGCGCGTCGCCGCGCAGGCGGCGACGGCAAGCGCTGAACGTGCAGAGGCAATATCCGGATTTCTCGAGCGCATCCTGCGTGCGCCGAACGACCGGTGGTATGTAGACGGCGAAGCAAAAGGGCCTGACGCCCCCATCACCGCTGTACTCACAGAGGCCGCAGCCCGAATCGACGAGGACTTTTCCGACCGGCCCGATATCCGTGCGGATCTGCACCACATACTTGGCGACACCTACATGTCTCTCGGTCTGCCAACCGAATCGAGAACGCATCATCTGGCGACGCTTTCGCTTCGCAGGGAAATCTTTGATCCGCCCCATCCAGAGCTGGCTGAGGCACTGTACTACGCCTCGCTCGTGCAGGATGATTTGCCCTCGTTCATTCGGACACTCCGCGAAGCCGTGGACATGCAGATCGTAGTGAATGAGGGCAACAACTTCCCGTTTATGGTGCAGTCACTTGTACCGTGGGAACTCGACCTTGGCAACTTCGCCCGTGCCGACACCCTCACGCGACTTGCTTACGAATTTGCGGATACACACTTCGGTCGGGATGCAACGTCAGCGACATACCGGCTTCCGGCAATGGGTTACCTGGCCGCGCAGCGCGCGCAGACACTGGGTGCCCTCAACCGACACGCGGAAGCAAATGCATGGATCACTCGCGGGGACTCGCTGCTGGCGGTGATGGACGCGGGAGAGTCAGTCGTGCCAACGTGGGTGTTGATCAGACAATCGGAAGCAATGGTGATGCTGGGTGACGACGACTACGCGGAGGGGCTGCGGCGCATCAGGGCATTGCTCGACGGACGGCTTGGGGACCTCGGGCAATCTCCGATTCTACAGTCCCGCGATGCGGCGCTAAACCCCTACATCCGTGAACGGCTGGCGGACGTGCTGGTATCAGCATTGGAGGATCAGGAGGGCGCATCTATCCCTGACGCATTCGCAGAAATGGCGACTGCCAACAGGAACCGTGTAGCCACGCTCCGGGCTGCGCTACGTGCTGACTGACAAGGGCTGCTGGTCTCCAACGGTCTCCCTCCCACGAAACCAATTCCGTGGCCGGGAGTGAGCCGCCTCATGGCAGTATTCTCAGGCTCTAATACAAATGGCAATCCGGCCGCTGGAGGTCGACATGGCGGACGCAGTGGCCGCAGTGGCCGCAGTGGCGGTCATAACGCTGCACGCGGCGCAGCCGCTGATCTCTCCCTGCAGGACCGCTTCAAGGCGCTACGCAACCTGCCGCCGCTCTTTCGTCTCGTATGGACGATAAGTCCGTGGATGACCGTCGCCAACGTCACCCTCCGCATCGTTAAATCGGTTCTGCCGGTTGCAATGCTCTACGTCGGCAAGTTGATAATTGACAAGGTCATCCTCGTCGCCGGCGGTGGGCACGACTTCGCTACGATGCGCGACTGGCTCAACAGCGGCGTGCTCAACCACTTGTGGCTCCTGCTCGGCGTTGAGTTTGCACTGGCGATTCTGTCTGACGCGATTGGCCGTGGAACGGCGCTGATCGATTCACTCCTCGGTGACCTGTTCACAAACGAGACGAGCGTGCGTCTCATCGCACACGCAGCCACACTCGATCTCGCGCACTTCGAAGACGCGGATTTTTACGACCAACTCGAACGCGCCCGCCGCCAAACGACGGGCCGAATGATCCTTGTCACGCAGGTCCTCACCCAGGCACAAAACATCATCACGATCACGTCCTTTGCCGTCGGACTTGTCATCTATGCACCCTGGCTGATCCTCCTGCTCGCCCTTGCACTCGTCCCTGCGTTTCTCGGCGAGGCGCACTTCAACGCGCAAAGCTATTCACTGAACTACTCGTGGACGCCGGAGCGCCGCGAACTCGACTACCTCCGGATGATTGGCGCAAGCGACGCAACGGCCAAAGAAGTCAAGATCTTCGGACTGAACGACTTTATTACACGGCGCTACAAGGAACTCGCTGATGCGTTCTATGCCGCCAACCGAAAGCTCGCGATCAGGCGCGCGAGTTGGGGTGGCGTACTCGCCGCCGTTGGGTCAGCGGGCTACTACGGCGCGTACGTTATCATCGTTTACCGTACCGCGCGAGGCGAGTTCACGGTAGGCGACCTGACCTTTCTGGCCGGGTCGTTCAGCAGACTGCGCGGGCTACTGGCGGGGCTCCTCACCAGCTTCTCCACAGTCGCCGGGCAAGCGCTCTACCTGGAAGATCTGTTCTCTTTTCTCGAGATAAAGCCGACCGTAGCCTCGCCTGAAACCCCTCGCGCATTTCCGACGACAATAGCTTCCGGATTTGTATTCGAGAATGTCGGATTCCGGTATCCCGGCACTGATCGCTGGGTACTCCGTGACCTGTCGTTCACGTTGCAGGCCGGCGAGGCGCTTGCGCTTGTTGGTGAAAACGGAGCCGGAAAGACCACGCTGGTCAAGCTGCTTGCACGACTGTACGACCCTAGCGAAGGCCGGATACTCCTCGACGGCCACGACCTGCGGGAGTACGCACTCGACGACGTTCGAGCAAACATCGGAGTGATCTTCCAGGACTTTGTGCGGTACCACTTTACAGCATCCGACAATATCGCGGTCGGCCGGATCGAAGAGCGCCTCGACAGACGCCGTATCGAAGATGCCGCTGAGCGAAGCCTTGCTGACACGGTGATTGACAAGCTGCCAAACGGCTATGAACAGGTCGTTGGTCGGCGCTTTCGAGAAGGTGTAGAGCTTTCCGGTGGGGAGTGGCAGAAGATCGCGCTTGGGCGTGCGTACATGCGTGACGCACAGTTGCTGATACTCGACGAACCAACCGCCGCGCTTGACGCCCGGGCCGAGTACGAGGTGTTCCAGCGGTTCAAAGACCTCACCGCCGGAAAGACTGCTGTACTTATCTCACACCGATTCTCCACCGTGCGCATGGCAGACCGAATCCTGGTCCTTGGCGACGGTCGACTGGAAGAGATCGGCACCCACGACGAGTTGGTTGCGGCTCAGGGCAAGTACGCCGAGCTGTTCGAACTTCAGGCAGCCGGATATCGGTGACATCCCTTTGACGGATGCGTCGAACAACGTGAGTTCAAAGTAGATCTCCGAGGCGCCTACAAAGAAAGAGCCCCACCTTCCAGCGCCAGCGCCTTCTTGAACAGAATGTTGTTCTCGAGATGTACGTGACGATGTAGATCGTCCTCAAATTCCTCCAACTTCGCGAAGGCAACACGATAGGTTGCACATGCGTGCTCGGGCGGCGTGTAGTTGTTGCTCAATAACCGAATCTGGTGCATCAGCGAACCAACGCGTTCGTGTTCATCCTCCATCATGCGGATCGGATGCTCGACGCTTCCGAATGGTATCGACCGAACCGCATCTCCGACGGCACCGTCCCCATCAAGTCGCTTGATGTACGGAAACAAAACGCGCTCTTCTTTGTCCATGTGCAGACTCATCTCGTCCGCAATCTGTTCGAACAACGAAGCAATTTCTACGAGCGCTGGTTCGTGGTGACCGTGTACTCGTGCGACCTTGGTTGTGAACTCACGCAGAAGGGGCAGGCTCTCGCGAACATATCCGTGATGCTCGTTGACAATGAAATCCGCAAGGAAGCCTGCCGACCACGAGTCCGGACGCACGTTGCTTGACGCCTTGCCGCGGACTGCCTGCTCCAGTGCGTTGACAAGATCGTCTACGGGCAGGTCCTTCTTGGCGCAGACCCGCTCCAACGTCGCTCCTCCACCGCAACAGAAGTCAATCCCGTGACGCTTGAATACGGTTGCCGTGCGGTAGTCCTCTGCCACCAGCTCACCAACCGTTCGCTGTAGCATGTTGGTTGTCGTTGCGTTCATGCTCGTCCGTCCATATTGATTGTGTCCATTTCGGATGCCGGCCACTTTGCTGCCGGCTGGTTGCCACGATCCTGCATACCTGCCGCACGTCAGCCGCACGCCTGCCTTGTTCCTGCCACGTGACCCGACCAATTTAGTCTATTTATATAGTTTTTATTTGCAAAAGCCCCTCTTCGGCATAAATTCGAGACATGAAGCGCAGCAAGTACCTGGAACACCTCTCCCACGACCATCACGCGGGCCTGCAAATGGTCGCCCGCATTGTCAAAGACCTGCAAGACGGCGCCCCCGCCTCTCGTCTTGCCCAGTTGGTCAGGGACTTCTGGGCTTCAGATCTCGAGCACCACTTCGACGAAGAAGAGCGCCTGCTGCTTCCACTCATGACGCGACCACCACTTGCGGAGCTTGGTCGCCGGATGAAGGACGAGCACCTGTTACTCCGTCAACTCGCTCACCATGAGCACGATCATGAAGGAAAGCTGGCACAGTTCGCCGACGTCCTTAAGCAGCACATCCGGTTTGAAGAGCGCGAACTCTTTCCCGCCGTCGAGACAAACGTGCCAGATCACGTCCTCCTTGCG
>JAUIJQ010000159.1 GCA_030431165.1 Rhodothermia bacterium
TCCCATCTTGATAAGCCGACTCACTGAGCTCGGCGCGTCGTTGGTGTGCAGCGTCGAGAACGTGAGGTGGCCGGTGTTGGCCAGCTTGATAGCGAGCTCCGCGGTGATTCGGTCACGCATCTCCCCGACCATGACCACGTCGGGGTCATGGCGCAGCAGCGACCGCAGCGCACTTTCAAGCCCGAACTTGTGCGTCAGCTTTACCTGGCGCACCTCCGGAATGATGTACTCCACCGGATCTTCCACCGTAAGGACATTCAGCTTCGGCGAGATGATCTGCGACAGCGAGGCGTACAGCGTCGTGCTCTTTCCAGAGCCCGTCGGACCGGTGAGGATGACCATTCCGTAGGGCTGCCTGATTGCCCAGTTGAAGCGCTCGAGCGCAAGCTTGCCGAGGCCCAGTTTCGCGAGATCCCTGATAACTTTCCTGTCATCAAGCACACGAATTACAATGCTTTCTGACCGGATCTCCATTCGCTGGTTCGCGATCGGAATCACCGAAACGCGAAAGCGGATCACCGTGTCGTCGACGACGCGCTGAATAAACCCGTCCTGCCCCTTTTCGCGTTCGAAGCGATCGACATTCTGCGCATTGTCTTTGATGACGGCGAGTATCGCCTCGGGGTGAACACGGTCTTCAATTCGCCAGACCGAGAGTTCACCGTTGATGCGAAAGTGAATCTCTGTTTCGCGGTGCGCATTCGGAAAGATGTGAATGTCGGATGCTCCCTGTCGCACTGCCTCCGACAACACGCGTTCGAACAACGCAATCAGCGCCGACCGGTTGATCTCTGCGTCGAGGTCGGCATCGATCGAGTTCTCCTCCTCCATCGTGCCGAGGTCAAACGCCAGATCCTCATGCTCGTCGAAATGTCCGTCGTTGGAACGGTATCCCTGGTGTATCTCCGTAACGAGCGTGGTCGGGGCGTACCAGACCTCAAAGTTCTCGAATCCGGCGTCTTTCAGCTTCCGAAAGAGGTCGGGCCGCCCGGGGTCGTGCGACGCCAGGATGAGTCGTCCCTGTTCTGCACTGGAGTCGTTGATGATCCGAACAGGCGCAACGTCAAACGAAGCAAGCTTCTTCCAGCGTTCCGGCTTCAGCCTGTTCTTTAGGCGCGACAGATAGCCGGCCAGCTCGGTCTCCTCAACCTTCACAAACGGAAATGAGTAAGCCTTGGCGGCTTCAGCAAAGATGACGTCGGTGTCGAGCGTGTCGTCGCTCGCCATCACGCGCCAAAGTGGCTGATGTTTACCCTCGGTGGCCTGATCACGCCAGCGATACCAGGCACGCTCAATGTCCTCCTCACCGACCAGCTCTTCGTACAGCAGCTTGATCACGACACGATCGCGAACCTGGAGCATCGAGAACTCCTGGGGATGGGCTGATCGGTCGGGGCGATCGGGTTTCCATCGTTCGGAAGTCTGGTCGGACGACACGTTATCTGAAGCCATCGCGTTGCTGGTCGTGGGTGAAGTGGTACACATCCCGTATCGGCCCATCGACCATGCCGTTAAGCGCCAAAAACGGACATTTCTACCCGCGCTGTTCGGAAAATCCTGCCCCCGGCCGGGAGGCGTGGCGCCTTCCGGGGCACCTGGCGGCCCATGCGTGTTGGGCAGACTGTTTGCTGGAGCAGTCCTACTGCCCACATTTCCGTCACACATCGGTCGAACGCATGTACGCGACGATGAATTCCCAGCAGGCGTTTCTGACGACCTGGCGCATCCCGGACCTCAAGTTCGGATATAGTAGCTGGCGTGATCCCGAATACGCCGAGATCTGGTCCCTCCTGAATGATGGTGAGTACCGCAAGGCGCTCCAGCGTTGCAAGGAAATCCGCCGCACGCTAACCACGCGTTCGTCCCGCAAGAGGTCGGCGATCCTCGTTGCACAAGCGTTTGCTGAGCTTGCCACCGGTGCCAGCGATCACGCTCGCCGGCATGCCGGGCAGGCCATTGACCTTTATCCGGCCCAATGGAGCGGACACCGCATTCTGCTCACGACGCTCGCCTCAAGCCAGGCGTATAAAGCGGCCTACATGCATCTCCAGTGCCTCGATCCTGGCCCTGTTCCGGTATGGGATGAGCCACTGCCCAATGAAGACGTACACACGGCGCTTGCTGCATGGTCGTGGCTGCTCGGCGACTGGGATGCCGTTGCCAAACACCTGCGTACGGCATTCCCCGAAGGCGTCAGCACCATGCCGGCCCGCATCCAGGAAGACTGGTTCCGCCTGTCCCTCTACCGTGATCGCCCGGAAGACGCCGTGGCCGTTGCGATGCTGTTGATCGGTGAGCGCGATGTCGCGATGACCGACGAACTGCTGCAGACCTTTGTCCAAAACGGGTGGACCAAAGAGGCGCTCCCCCTCTACCGGACGGCTTTCGAAAACGCACCAAAGAGCGAGCTGCTGAGACGACGCCTCGTAGCGCTCTGCATCAGGGAAGGCGCGCTCGACGAAGCACGACGACTCACACAGCCGGGTGCACTTGATCTAGCGGCCTGAACGTTCCCCGACTACCAGACCGCGCAGGGCGCATGGCCATTGGCTGTGCGCCCTTCTTTTTTGCAAATCATAACAGCCGACTGGATGCCATATCCGAACTGATGTGATATATTGATACCGCCCTGTTCGCAAACCGCGATCGGTAAAAGGCGAGACCATGGCAAAGACAGACTCCCAAAGCGCTCAAGACGCCAAAAAGAAAAAAGCGGCAGACAAGCCGATCATTTCAACGGACGTCGTTCACAACAAGAAGCTCCCCAGCGCTTTTGATGTGCAGGAGCGACCCGAGCCGGGGACGACGATTACACCGCAGGAGATGCAGTTTGTCCGCCGTGTGACCGAACTGCTCCCCATCCTTTCCCAGGAACAGGTCGAAGCGCTACGCGAGCGGATCGACTCGGGCTACTACACCAATCCCGAGGTCACCCGACTCATTGCCGAGCGGCTCGCCAGCATCTTTGGTACGGACTAAGCGTCCTACGCGATGTGTCCCTCTTCCCTGTACTTCCGGAGCTTGTTCCGGATGGTGCGGGCACTGATGCCAAGCCGCTGCGCAGCCATCTGCTGGTTGTTGTTCGTCTCCTCAAGCGCCTGAAGAATCATCACGCGCTCCATGTCATCGATCGTCTCAACGCGTGGCGCCGCGACAACTGCCGTGCCGCCACCATCTGAGTCGAAGTCCGCATCCGAGAAAAACGAATCGAATACGTCCTCCTTGTCAACGGTATCGCGGTCGGCAGATAGCAGCACACCGCGCTGCACGAGGTTCTCAAGCTGACGCACATTCCCCGGCCACGAGTACGTCTGGAACTGGGACAACACCTCGCCAGACAGCTTCTTCGCGGGCAATCCGTACAACTCCGTGTATTTGTCGATGAAGTGACGCGCAAGCAGCTCGACGTCTGAAATCCGGGAGCGAAGCGGCGGTACCGCGACCGGAAACACAGCCAGTCGGTGATAGAGGTCTTCGCGGAATATCCCCTCCTCGATCGCCTCCTTGATGATTCGGTTCGACGTCGCGATCACACGTACATCAACTTTTACAACTTCGGTTGATCCGATCTTCTGGATCTCCTGCTCCTGCAGTACGCGCAGAAGCTTCGCCTGAATGGGCAACTCGATCTCTGTGATCTCGTCCAGAAGCAGCGTCCCGCCATTTGCCATCTCGAACGCACCGGTCATGTCATCGACGGCGCCAGTGAACGCGCCTTTGCGATGACCAAACAAGTGACTCTCGACAAGCTCCCGCGGAAGGTTCGCACAGTTGACCGCCACAAACGGCCCCGATGAGCGATCACTTTCCTGGTGGATGAGACGCGACAAGATCTCCTTGCCTGTTCCGCTTTCCCCCTGAACAAATACGGGCGCCGCATTCGACGCGACGCGCCCAATCAGCTCGCGCAGGCGTACAACCGTCGGGTGTTCACCGACATAGTTGTACTGCTTCCCGGCGCGCTTCGTCGGACGCTTCTTCGCCGTGACGGGCTCTGGAGCAACAGAGATCGGTTCGCGCTCCCGCGACGCGAGCACCTTCTGAACACGATCCAGCAGCTCGGCCGTTGAAAACGGCTTGGGGATGTAATCGATCGCGCCGTTCTGCATCGTGCGCACGGCGTGCTGCACGTTCGCGTGCGCGGTGATCATGATAACACGCGTGCTGGGGTACTCCTGCCGTATGTGACTCAGCAGCTCGAGTCCGTCCATGTCCGGCATGACAAAGTCAGTCACAACAAGGTCGAACTGCTCTTCTTTCAGCAGGTCCATCGCCTTGATGGCACTGGAGCAGCTCGTCACCTGCATTCCGTTCCGCGTGAACAACCGCTCAAACAGATTTTGAAGGAGCGGCTCGTCGTCAACGAAAAGGATGTGTGTTGGAGCTTCCATAAGTCGAATCGACACGCGTGGTGGGAAAGCATGGAATATAGGCCAAAAAGCCAATATCAGTGGGTGATGTGCCATGCGACTTTTTTCCCCGGCATGGGCGGCGACGGACAAACTTGCCTGCCTGTTCACTCCGGCGAAATCGTCTCAAACTGATACGAACGGACAAGTCGATTTCTGCGCCTGATGGGTTGGGCTGACCGTTGCACCGGTGCAGGCGGCCACGCGGTACCCTGAGTGGCGTTTTGTGCTGGCCGGCGCGCGTTTCGTGCGTGGCATGATTCAAAGGCGACGGCGACGCGGAAAAAGCGGGGACTCGGCTGAGGTGCTGCTGGCATACGGTTTGATCGAGCGTCCGACCGTTGTATCCATCCCGGTTTTTCGAATGCGCATCATTGCCACGCAGTTTGGAGTCCTGTTTGCGCTCCTGGCGTTCAGCAGCCAGCTCCTGTCGGGCAGTGCATTCGCGATTGCCGCCACGATCGGCTTTATGACCGGCCTGGCGATCCTCGCATCCATCCTGCTGGTGGACGGCGCGGTCGACCGGTTCCTCATGCGGAAGTACGGTGCCCCCCACGCTCACGGCGATGACCTGCCGGCTGTGGTACAACACGGAACCTCCACACCACATTCGGACGGCGGCGCTCACAAGGCCGCCTGACGCAGCACCCGGGCCCAAGTAGCACAACATGGCGCACGACCTTCAGCGACTCGCGGTCGCCTATGCAACGAATCGGACACCCTCGAATCGCGAAGCCGTCGTCGTTTCGGCCGTACCGCTCGTGCGGTCGGTTGTCGGGCGGCTCAATATTCCAGATCACCCGCTCGCTGCCCGCGAGGATCTGGAGAACGTCGGATTGCTCGGATTGCTGCAGGCGCTGAACGGGTATGACCCGGAGCGCGGCACGCCTTTCGTCTCGTACGCGTACGGACGAATCCGCGGAGCGCTGGTTGACTACCTCCGCTCGATCGACGCGCTTCCCCGTGAACGCCGGCGGCGGCTCGCCGAGGCCCAGAACGCCATCGACATTCTCAGGCAGCAGCTTGCCGCTGAACCGTCTGACGAGCAGGTGGCAGAATACCTGGACATCACGCTCATCGAGTACCACACGCTGCTCCGGGACGCGCAGTGTCGCTTCGCGCTTTCTTTACACGCGCCGACCGACTCTGACGGCGAGCAGACGGTGATCGAGACAATCCCGAACGAGGAGACGCAACACGCATTTGAGCGCATTGACCGGAATTCGTTGCATCGCTACATCGGCACCCTGGTGAAGGACCTGCCCGAGCGCGAACAGACAATCCTGGCGCTCTACTACTACGAGAACCTCACGCTCCGCGAGATAGCCGGACTGCTGTCGCTCACCGAGGCCCGCATTTCGCAGATTCTGGGTAAAATTCTTCTCACACTCAGGTCGCGGATAGCTGCCCAGCAGGCTGTGGCATCCTGACAGGCCCACCAGCCGGGCACCTTGCAAGCACAAGTGGCACTTCTGAGCCCCGGCACGGCGTTTCGGTAAACAAAGCCGCTGATCCCGTCGTATATTTACCGTTCTATACGATCCGGGGCGCAGCCGCGCTTACCGTCACACCCTCCACCCAAACTTGCTCCGAACCATGGGGTTCATGGCCAAGATGCGGGACAACACCGGTGTTGTCCTGTGGATTCTCGTTATCGCCTTCGGCATCATCTTCATGCTGCAGGATACCAACGTGTTCGACATCATCGGACAGACCGGTACCGTCATCGCAAAGGTGAATGGCGACGATATTTCGCTCGAGGAGTACAACCTCGAAGTCCAGCGGCAGCTTCAGCAGTTCCGCCAGAACTCGCCCGACGAGATTCCGCCACAAACCGAAGATCTCCTGCGCGAGCAGGTGTTTGACCAGCTCGTCAACGCCCGTCTCGTACGGCAGGAAATGGATCGCCTCGGCGTAACGGTTACGCCATCCGAGATCCAGGACATGGTCTTCGGATCAAATCCGCACCCCGCGATTGTCGATGCATTCCAGGGGGCCGACGGAAGTATCGATCGCGAACTGCTGAACAGCTACGCGCAGGACCCCAACAACGCAGACTGGTGGATCGGCGTTGAGCAGTATCTCGAGAACGAGCGACGTCGCGAGAAGCTGCAACGGCTACTCGACGCCACGGTGCGGGTGTCGGATGAAGACATCCAGACGTACCACACCCAGCAGAACGCTACCGTATCTGCGGACTACATCGCCCTGCGCTACGCCGCTGTACCTGATTCGGCAATCGACGTGAGCGATCGAAAGCTCCGCTCCTACTACGACGACAACCGCTCAGATTTCGAGCGCAAAAAGTCCTACACAATCGAGTACGTCGCCATGTCAAAGGACGCTACCGCGTCTGACACCGCTGACGTCATCTCAGATCTGACCAGGCTACGTGACCGGTTTGCGGCGGCCGAGAACGACTCCCTGTTCCTCTCGCGGTACTTCTCGGAAAGACAGTTTTCGGATGTCAGCTTCCGTCGTGACGAACTGAATGAAAACATTGCCGACAGCGTCTACTCCGACCTCACCGTTGGGCGCGTCTATGGCCCGATCGAATCTGACGGCATGATGCACCTCGTTAAGCTCGTTGGTACAGAGCGAGCTGACGAAACAGCCATCAAGGCAAGGCACATTCTCAAGCGCGCGGCCGAAGACGACGACAATGCACGCGCCGAGGCGCGTCGAGCAATCAATGCCATCA
>JAUIJQ010000160.1 GCA_030431165.1 Rhodothermia bacterium
AGATCCGGTTCTCGGAATGCATCAGCACGTCGGGCCCGCCATGTGCCGCGCCCGGGTTGACGTCTTTGACAAGTACAGTACCCTCAGGTGTTCCGTCGCTCTTCCACAACTCCTGGCCGTGTACGCCATCGTTGGCAACGAAGAAGAGGGTTTCGTTCACGCTCGTCAAGTCGGGAAGATTTGACCAGTATGTGAGTGGGGTTATGAACGGATCGGACGGCACGTACAGCGTATCCTTGACTACCGTCGTTCCAGACGCAGTGCCATCGCTTCGCCACAATTGATACAAGATGTCTTCCCGGGCCACGAAGTACAGAGCGTTCTGAAACTCAGTCAGTTCATGCGGCCAAGAGTCACCTGCTGTACTGATGTCCTTAACGAGAACCGTCCCTGATTCGGTGCCATCGGACTTCCAAAGCTCCACGCCGTACACTTCGTCAATCGCTCGGAAGAAGACAGTGCCATTAACAAGCGTCAGAAAGTCCAGTTCAGAGTAGGGGCGCCCCGGTGCGATGTCCTTGACGAGAAGCGTGCCACTCTCTGAGCCGTCGCTCTTCCATAGCTGGGTCCCGTACGCGAAATAGAGCGTACCACCAACATCGTACATTCGAGTGGGTACGATGTCGATGAGCTGGTCTGTGCCTTCAGCAGTACCGTCGCTTTTCCACAGCATACGGCGTCCGAAGGGGAACGGCTCCTCAAAAGCGGTGAAGTACAGTGTGCCGTTCACGCTCAGCAGTTGCTCGATCAATGAGTCGAACTCAGATGTGCCGCTCGCAACATCCTTGACAAGCACTGTTCCATCTGCTGTCCCGTCACTTCGCCAGAGTTCGTGGCCATGAACGCTGTCAGAGGCCGCGAAAAAGATTGCGCCTCCCATTGATGCAAACGGCCCAATGCGGGAATGTCCCGCGCCGGGCCAGATATCCTTCACGAGCTCCTGCGCGTTGGCTCGGGGTACACATATCGAAGCGCACAGCCCGGTCAGTAAGCCGACGGCGATATGGCCCCAGGTTGCTCTTGGCATCGGCGTCTTACGAAAAGGGAGTCCCGCCGGTTGACGGGACTCCCGATATTGGTCGAAGAATGAAGTCTAGCCCTGTGTCGGTCGGTCGTCGACAGCTTCCGAGCTCCCGTCCGTCGCGGGATCAGACGTTGGCGTTGACGCAGCCGCCATCCTGAGTACTGTCGGCCTCGTGCGGCCCGTCGCCATCTGGCGTCACGGTCGCCTCAGCGGCCTTTGGCTTCTTCGCTTTCTTGGTCTTGAAGGTCAGCTCGGTACCGTCGCTCGACGCCTCGATCGTGATCTGATCACCCGATCCAAGGTCGTTGGAGAGGATGGCCTCAGCCATTGGATCTTCGACGTACTTCTGAATAGCACGGCGAAGTGGGCGAGCGCCAAACTTTGGGTCATACCCTTTCTCAACGAGGAACTCTTTGGCTGTCTTGGTCAGGTTGATGTTGATACCAACCGACTCTGCCCGGCCAAACAACTCTTCAGACATGATGTCGATGATCTGAAGGATGTGCGCCTTCTCGAGCGGATGGAACACGATCACGTCATCAACGCGGTTCAAGAACTCCGGATTGAACACGCGCTTGAGCGCATCTTCGACCGTGCTCTTCAGCGTCTGATAGTCAAACTCGACAGCGCCCTGCGAGAATCCGATTCCTTTGCCGAGGTTCTTGATGTCACGTGCCCCGATGTTCGAGGTCATGATGACAATGGTGTTCCGGAAATCAATACGGCGGCCGAGACCATCCGTCAGTATGCCGTCGTCCAGGACCTGCAGCAGAATGTTGAAAACATCAGGATGCGCCTTTTCGATTTCGTCAAGCAGCACCACGGAGTAGGGCTTGCGACGAACCTTCTCTGTAAGCTGACCACCTTCTTCGTAGCCAACGTATCCCGGAGGCGCACCAACAAGTCGGCTCACGGCGAACTTCTCCATGTACTCACTCATGTCGATACGAATGAGCGCGTCGGTGGAGTCGAACAGATACTTGGTGAGCACCTTGGCCATCTCGGTCTTCCCGACGCCGGTGGGGCCGAGGAAGATGAACGAACCAATCGGGCGCTTCGGATCTTTCAGTCCGGCACGCGTACGCCGGATGGCGCGCGACAGCTTCTCGATCGCCTCGTCCTGACCGATAACGCGTTCGCGAAGCTCTTCCTCCATCCGAAGCAACTTCTTGCTTTCGGGCTCGGAAATCTTGTCGACGGGGATGCCGGTCATCATGGCGACGACCTGGGCAATGTCCGTGAGCGTTACGTCGTGGACTTCCGTTTCAGCCTTGCGCTCCCACTCAGCTTTTGCTTCTTCGAGCTGCTCGAGGAGCTTCTTCTCGGTGTCGCGCAGACGCGCGGCCTCTTCGAAGCGCTGTGACTTTACAACTTTGTTCTTTTCCTCGCGGATCGCCTCGATTTCGTTTTCGAGCTTCACGATCTCCTCGGGGACATGGATGTTACCCAGGTGCACGCGTGCCCCGGCTTCATCCATCACGTCAATCGCTTTGTCGGGAAGGTATCGTTCGGTGATGTAGCGTTCTGACAGATTGACCGCGAGTTCGAGCGCCTCATCCGAAAAGCGCACGTTGTGGTGCTCTTCGTACTTGTCCTTGATGTTGCGCAGGATTTCGATCGTTTCTTCCGGAGTGGAAGGGTCGACGAGAATCTTCTGGAATCGGCGGTCAAGCGCGCCGTCTTTCTCGATGTACTGCCGGTACTCGTCGAGCGTTGTAGCGCCGATGCACTGGATCTCACCGCGTGCAAGGGCAGGCTTGAACATGTTGCTGGCGTCAAGCGATCCGCTTGCGCCTCCGGCGCCGACAATCGTGTGGAGCTCGTCGATGAACAGGATGACGTCAGGGCTCTTCTCAAGCTCATTCATCACGGCTTTCATGCGCTCCTCGAACTGGCCGCGGTACTTGGTACCGGCAACGAGGGCTGCAAGATCGAGCGTTACGATGCGCTTGTCGTACAACACGCGGCTGACTTTCCGCTGGACGATGCGCATTGCAAGGCCTTCGGCAATGGCAGTTTTGCCAACACCGGGTTCACCGATCAGGACCGGGTTGTTCTTCTTGCGACGGCTTAGCACCTGGGCGACGCGCTCGATTTCCCGCTGCCGACCAACAACGGGATCCAGCTTTCCGTCCTCCGCCAGTTTTGTCAGGTCTCGCCCAAAGTTGTCGAGTACAGGTGTCTTGCTCTTTTCCATTTTGGTGCCACGCTCTTTAGAGCTGGAAGAAGATCGGCCGGCGCTGGAACTGCCGCCCGATCGCGAAGATGATTTTCCACTGACGATCGAGTCCAGTTCAGACCGAACCGCGTCGTACGTGACTGAAAATCCCTGCTGCAATATTTGAGCCGCAATGTTCTCGTCGTCCCGAAGGAGGCTCAACAGAAGATGCTCGGTTCCGATAACATCGCTCTTGTACAGTTTCGCTTCGAGGTAGGTGATCTTGAGCACTTTCTCGGCCTGCTTCGTCAGCGGGATATTGCCGACCGTAAGTGTCCCGCCAGTGCTACGAACCGTGTCCTCAATTGCCTTCTTCAGTTTCGACAGGTCGCAACCAAGATTGCGAAGGATCTTGACAGCAATACCCTCGCCCTCACGGATGATTCCGAGGAGCAGGTGTTCGGTGCCGATGTAGTCATGACCAAGGCGTATTGCCTCCTCACGACTGAACGAAATCACGTCCCTGACGCGGTTTGAGAAGTTGCCTTCCATACGAAGCGGCTAAACGCCGAAGCTCGATCCGCAGCCACAGGTGGCCGTGGCATTGGGGTTGTCAAAGGTGAAGCCCCGCGCATCGAGGCCGTCGTGATAGTCTACCGTGGTACCCATCAGGTACAATCCGTGTCGCTTATCCACAAATACGGGGATACCGTCCAGCTCGAACGACATGTCGTGTTCACGAGTACGGTCAAAGCCAAGGATGTACGACATGCCGGAACACCCGCCGCCTTTTACACCAACGCGGAGTCCAAACCCCTCAGGGATGTTCTTCTCGCTCATGATTTTGCGGATCTCGATCGAAGCGCGATCAGAAAGCGCGATAGGTGCGGTTCGCGTCTTCTCCGGTGTTGCGGTCATCGTACTCATACCGGCTCCAGCCCCAATGGCGTTGTGTGCGTTGTTCAGTATCGGCCGTGTAGAACCACAGCCGAATCGTTGTACTCGCTTCGCTCCGGTTGGTTTTTGAAAGCGGGCAGACTACCTGCCGGCGCTCCGGTCCCAAATGACGAACAAAGTGCGTTCCACTTAATTCCCGGATTGCTGGTGGGTGCCGGGATCAAGTATTTCGCCAGGCGGGAACGGCTCTGCAGCGTGTCAGCGGCCGTTTGCAACGTTCGCTGAATTGTGCTGTTCCGCTGCAGCAGACATAGCCGAAGCTGTCTACGCGATCAGGATGTCGGAACTTTTGTCCGCCGACTAGCCAAGCGGACGTGCAACAACGGCAACCGCTTTGTGGACTTCACTCCGTGTTCCTGCCTCGTCCAGCGCTTCCAGCAAGATGACGTAAATGCCAATGCGCAAAGGATTCCCGGCATCGTCGGTGCCATCCCAGAGTACGTGTCCTTCGGGGCCCGATAGCCGCGACTCCTCAAGCGTTCGTACGCGTCGGCCTCGCGAGTCAAAAACGCGTATCCGTACCGCGGCCGCATTCGTCGATAACGCGTAGCGGATGGCAGTGACATCGTCAACTCCGTCGTAGTCCGGCGAGAACGGCGACGGATCAACAACCACCCCGTCCTGAGGTGCCGGCTCTGTCGAAGTCAGATAGACCGAGTTCGGCGCCCCCGGCGTGCCACCACTTGCAGCGGCACTTGTGCTCCAATTTGTACCCAGGTTTGCATCAAGGAGTGGATCAATTCGCTCGAGCGAAACTCCGGTGTCATCGCGGACCAGTCGATTATGCCAGTCAGGTGAGTATTCGAGACTGTCGAACACGATGCCTGTTCGAGAGTGCAGCTTGATCAGGTCGCCGTCATTGAGCAGGCCTAGCCCCGACGAGGGGACGGGTCGGAGCGTAGCGTCCAGACCAACGTAGTCCTGCGGGAATGCTTGAGCAAGCGTTGATTGTGTGTAGATGTCCTGTTCCGCAACTGTCTCTGGCTCCGCATAGACGACAGCGAATCGTCCCGCTGCGACACCAGCGGGTGTCTGGCTGAAGCGTATGGTATCTGAAACGCCGTCTTCGTTTGGGCGGTCGGTCCAATACATCGAGGTGATCGTGAGCAGCCTCGTCGAGGTATTGATGAGCTCGAGGTATTCGCTCTGGTCAGCCAATCCGTCCTGTGGATCTGCGCGTGGTGCGTACATGATCTCGTTAACCACAAGGTCACCGGGAGCGGGGAGGAGGGCGATGGCTTGACGGGCGTCTTCAATCACATTACCCGTCAGGTCCGCGACGCCATCGATCTGTACCGTGCCCGGTCCGATCACGCCGGTAATCGACAAGTCAACGAAGCTGCCGTCGTCACCGAGTTCGGCGGTAGCAGGTTGGCTACCGTTTACAAAAAACGCCTGCGGGCGAACGCTACTCGGTTCCAGGGGCTCGGCGAAATAGACCCTGACGTGCGCGTCATCAAGCTGCTCCGCGAAGCGAACGCCGGGTGCAGATTCGTCCGGGGCGTAAACGCTGTTCTGCCGACCCGGTGTTGCTCCCGCACTTGCTGTGCTTGATGCCCAGTTCGACGACGAATTAGACGGGCCGGCCGGATCAATCCGCTCGAGCGATACGCCCGAGCCGCCCCAGGCCGACGTGTAGGCAACCGAGTCGATTGCAATTCCTGCTGCGCCGCCGCCCGCGCCCCCGTCATAAAGCAGCGTTGGGGCATCTCCATCGTTATTCAGCGCGGGCCAGCTGGCCACCTCAATTGCGGTTCCACCGAACACGCTGGCGAACGCCGCCGCGTCTCGCACCAGGACTACATAGTCTCCCGGAGCAACGGCGAGCGGGGCAGATACAATCGCGACGGGCGATCGACGGCTGTCAGCGAACTGCAGATCAGACAAGTCAAAGGTCTTGTCTGAAATGTTGAGAAGCTCAACGAACTCAAGTGTGGCATCACTTGGGGCATAATGGATTTCATTGATGACGATGTCACCCGGAAGTGGGGCGGCGCCAGCGATATCAATGTCAAAACCGATCGACAGGTCAGCCGCTTGATTACCCGAAAGGTCTTCGATGTCGCTGACGGTCACGGTGTACGTGCCCGGGGCAAGGGACGGTGTGAAAGTGAGTGCTACCACCTCTGCGCTGCTACCGGGACAGCCGACTGAGGACGGGTTAATAGCCCCGGGCGTGACGGTGTAGTTAGTAACCAACGCGCATGAACCACCATCCGAAACGGGTTCTGAAAACACCAGGTCGACCGCCGATGGCGCTGTGACCACGGCGCTGACGATGGAGGGTGGCGTTGTGTCACCCTCAACCTGGAGGGAAACGTCTCCAGCCGGCATCACGTTGCCGGCCGGGTCGGAGATGCCACTGATAGTCACGGTGTAGTCGCCGGCTACAATGGCCGCGCTGAACGTGAGTCTGGCCGTTGATCCTGCTGGCCGGCCGGACTCGTTAATCACCGAAACGGCTGTAGGAGCACCAACACCGTTTGACACGTCAAAGCTTCCGGTCTGCACGGACGCCGGGTCCAGTGCCTCGTTGAATCGTACGAGGACTGCGACGTTTGCCGCATCGTACACGGCTTCAACGACCTGCGGCGGCACTGTGTCGGACGGCTCGTCTGACACGACCGCAAAATCGTCAAACAGGTAGCTTGTTGCCCGTGTCGCAGAATGTTTGACCCACACGCCGAACTGCGCCGCAGAAACCGATGGTGGATTTGTTTCCTGATGCGTGAGGACCGAGCTCCCGTCGACCAATACATTCCAGAGATTGCCCGTTGTGCGCTGTATTGAAACGGACAGTGTGTCATCTTCCTGCGAAAGAATATCCGCTGCCGACGATGCCAGCAACTCTCGGTCGCCAGATACACCGGGGTCGCTTCGGTAGAGCCTGACATCACGATTGTTCGTGCCGAACTGGACGTGGTAGCCTTCGACGGGGTCTGTCAGGTTCGGCCCA
>JAUIJQ010000161.1 GCA_030431165.1 Rhodothermia bacterium
CGCTGGCTCAGCTCGACCGATGGTACATCCCGCAGCAGGTGATCAGGTCTGTATACCCGCAGCTTCGTGCCGGCGACATTGTAGCAATCAGCACAACGGTTGAGGGTCTCGACGTGTCTCACAGCGGTCTCGTGTACGAGCATCCCGACGGTCGTCGTGGCTTGCTCCACGCCTCAACGCAGGACGGTGTGACCATTGCAGAGGACCTGGCTGATTATGTACTTCGCAACAGCGCAACGCATGGGATCGTTGTCGCACGCCCCGTAGACCCCCGTTTGATGTATGACTGATTTTCGCCGCGTCGGCATTCTAACAAGCGGTGGCGACGCCCCGGGAATGAATGCCTGTGTTCGTGCCGTTACCCGTACGTTGATCGCTGACGAAATTGACGTCGTTGGCATTCGGCGCGGCTATGCCGGTCTCATCGATGGCGACTTCGTCGAAATGGACGGACAGTCGGTGTCAAATATCGTGCAGAAGGGCGGTACGATTCTCAAGTGTGCGCGCTCTGCGCGGTTCCGTACACCGGAAGGCCGTTCGCAGGCTGCGGCTCGTCTTGCTGATGCGGAGATCGACGCGCTCATCACCATAGGAGGGGACGGAACGTTGGCCGGGGCGAACTTGCTGGCCGATGAGCATGGAGTGGACGTAGTCGGATGTCCGGCGACAATTGATAATGATCTCTTCGGCACCGACGAAACGATCGGCTACGACACGGCGCTCAATACGGCAATCGAGAACATCGACAGAATCCGCGACACGGCTGATGCCCACGATCGCGTATTTCTTGTTGAAGTGATGGGTGCCGATGCCGGGTTCATAGCGCTGAACAGTGCAATTGGCGGCGGTGCCGAGCTTGTTCTGCTGCCCGAGTTCAACACAGACATTGAGCACATCAAGCAGCGCATCCATTCGCTTATGGCGGCGCAGGCCCGTTCGTCGATCGTGGTCGTTGCCGAGGGGGAAGAAATGGGGGGAGCGCCGGCGATTGCGGAGGCCCTGAAATCGGACTCGGCGTTTGATCACATCGACTTGCGCGTTTGTATCCTTGGGCACACGCAGCGCGGCGGCGCGCCGTCCGCACGTGACCGGGTCCTCGCAAGCCGCCTTGGCACCGGGGCGGTCAAGGCCCTGCTCGACGGTATCACCGGGGTAATGGTTGGCGTGGTGTGTAACGAAATCCGCTACACACCGCTGTCGGGTATTACCGGATCTCAGAAAACGATCAACTACGATCTGCTCAAGCTTGCGCAGATGTTGTCGTAGACGCCGACCTAATCCAGCGAACATCACAGTGCGAACTGAAAACTATCCGTCGATCGTAGAGTCTGACGGTAAAAAGGCGGCCGTCCAGAACATGTTCGACGCGATTGCGCGTCGCTACGATTTGCTCAATCGCGTCCTGAGTGCTGGGATCGATCAGCGGTGGCGCCGACGTGCCGTTTCGCTACTCGAGGCGGAGCATCCGGAGCGGATTCTCGATATCGCCACAGGCACGGCCGACCTTGCGATCCAGGCCATGTCGCTGAAGCCGCAACGCGTAGTCGGCGTCGATATATCCGAAGAAATGCTCGCCGTGGGGCGGGAGAAAATCGCGCGGCTCGGGCTGTCGGATGTCGTCGAACTGCACGCGGGTGATGCTGAGAATCTTCAGTTTGAGCCTGACAGCTTCGACGCGATCCTCGTCGCTTTCGGCGTGCGAAACTTCGGAGATCTTGGCAAGGGACTCGCCGAGATGAAGCGGGTGCTGCGACCGGGCGGCGTCGCTGTCGTGCTGGAGTTCTCGCAGCCTACAGCCTTTCCTGTAAAGCAGGTCTATGGATGGTACAGCAAGCACATACTGCCGCGCATTGGAGGTGCCATCTCGGGCGATGCGGGCGCGTACCGGTATCTGCCTGACTCGGTTGCTGCTTTCCCGGACGGGGACAGGTTCCTCGCCAAAATGAGGGATGCAGGATTCTCCGGAGAGCGTGCGGAGCGTTTGACGTTCGGCATCGCTTCCCTGTACGTCGCTCGGGCCTAGAGGCGCACGATTACCGCCGGCGCTTTTTCGCCGGCGCTTTCTTCTTCGCCGGCGCTTTCTTCTTCGCCGGTGCCTTCTTCTTGGGAGCCGCCTTCTTCGTCACCTTTTTGGAAGGTGCCCGCTTGGTGGAGGCCTTTGCCGCAGTCTTCTTCGCGGTCGTCTTCTTGTCGGTGGCTTTCTTTGTGGTGGCTTTCTTTGTGGTGGTCTTTCGTGCCGCCTTCTTTGTCCCGGCCTTCTTGGCGACAGACTTTTTCGTCGCGGCCTTCTTGGCGACAGACTTCTTCGTTGCGGCCTTACGGGTGGTGCTTTGTTTCGCCGTCGCCTTTTTCGCCGTCGCCTTCTTGGTTGTAGCCTTCTTGGTCGTAGCCTTCTTGGTCGTCAGCTTCTTTGCGCCGGTCTTGCGAGCTGTACTCTTCTTTGCGGCCGTACCTCGCTTACCTTCGAGACGGTACATCGTCAGACTGCAGACATTGCTTCTACCGCGCGTCGAGTATTCCACCTGATCAGCTAGCTTCCGCATCAGGTGAACGCCAAATCCGCCCGACTTCTTTCTGGAGGCGTACTCGAAGATATCGGGCTCTCGATACTCCGCGTCGACAAACGGCCGGCCTTCGTCCCGGATTCTGACCGTCAGCCGATCTGATTTGATGACGACGTCCACATCGATCGTGTTCGATTCTTCACCACGGTACGCATGCTCGATGACGTTTGCGCACGCCTCGTCGACGGCGAGCTGCAGGGCATGCACGGTCTCAGCCGGCAGCGCCGCGCCATTGGCATGTTTTGCAACAAACCGTCGGACGTCTTCCAGATAGCGCGTCGCGCTTGGGATCGTTATGGTGTGCACCGACCTGGCCACCTGGCGTCAGGCGCTTGCGCCGTTTTCGAATTTCAGAACGGCCTCCTTCTCCTCGTCGACGATGTCGAAGAGCAGGGGAAAGCCCAGCAGGTCAAACACGTTGAAGACCTTCGGCTGCAGTGAGGCGATTTTGATGTCCCCGCCGAGTTCACGTACCTCCTCGATGTAAGCCATAAAGACGCCGAGCCCGGCGCTTGATATGTACTTAAGCTGGTCGCCGTTGACGACAATCTGCACCAGCTTGTCGTCTTTACACTTCTGTATCGCGGCCTCCAGTTCAGACGCCGTGTGCGCATCCAACTCGCCATTGAGGTCGAGGATGGTTACGCCGCCTGACGACCGAAAGCCGACGGAAAAATTGCTCATTGTTCGTTCACCGATTTCCGTGCCATTTCATGACGACGACCGTTGTGTCGTCGCCATAAGAGCCATATTCCACAAACTGGTCCAAATCATCAAGAACGACGGCCCTGATGCCCTCCGCCTCTTCATGCCTGTTCTGCTTCAGGACGGCGAGCAACCTCTCGTATCCGTACTCATCACCGGCGGCGTTACGACTCTCGATCAGGCCGTCGGTATACAGTACAAAGACATCACCGGGTTGCAGTGCGTGGTCGCGTTCTTCTATCGTTCTGGCAAAAAGCTCTCCGGTTTGATCGAGCCCGAGACCCAAACCCTCTGATCGCCAGAGTGCGGCCTCTCCCGAGAGACTGGCTGCCGCCACAGGGCAGTGCCCCGCGCGTGCAATCCGCATTCTCTCGTTCCTTGCGTCGATGATACCGTAAAGCACGGATATAAACGTGTTCTTCTCCAGGACCTGCGATATTGCGGCATTCGCCGACACGAGAAAGTCGCGGGGCGAGGCTGCCGCCTGACTGAGCGATTTGAAGATGCCCTGCATTGCGGCCATGTAGAATGCCGCTGAGGTTCCTTTCCCTGAAACGTCTGCGATGATGAACGCCAGTCGCCCGTCACCGAGGTCCATGAAGTCGTAGTAATCGCCGCCAACCTCGTGGGCTGGGACCGAGCGCGCCGACAGGACAAGCCCCGGCACCTCGGGGAGCTGTTGCGGTAGCAGCTTCGACTGGACCTCGCGCGCAATGTCGAGTTCGCGTGCGAGCCGTTCTTTCTCAACGCGCTCCTCAAACAAATGGGCGTGATCAAGGGCCAGCGCCGCCTGGTCACCATAGACAACAAGCGCCTCCACGTCTTCGGGCTCAAACCCGCGGCTGACCTCTTTTGTCGCAATGATTGCGCCGAGTGTCTCTCCGCGAGCGCTGAGCGGTACGGCCACCAGACTGCCTATACCGTCGCCGGGCCGCGCGTCCAGCCGGTGGTCTGCCGGGGCATGCGAAAGCACGACAGGCTCGCCACTCTCGCGTGATTCTTCGAACAACGCGGCCGAGTCGACGAGGCGCTCTATGCGACTTGGCGCAATTCGGTGCGATGCGACAACCTGCGGTGAAGAATGGTCGTCGCGGGCAACCATAACGAGCCACGCAGCGTCAGCCAGACTGGCCCGAACCGGTGACGCCGCAATCGTGTCAAAGAGCGCGGACTGGTCAAAGACGTGTCCGACGAGATCGGTGAGTGAATGGATGGCCGCAACTTCGTGGACCTTCTGCTGATACGCGCTTGTCGTTGGCAGGTGGAAGAGAACCGTCAGGATCGTTGTCGTGAAGTAAATAATCCCGAAAACGATGCACAGGTTCGTAAAGACGGCAAGCGGGTAGCTATAGTGACGCAGGAAGGTATAGCTGCCTGGCACGAGCTTGTTCGGGAAGGCGATGGCCTCCTCCATGACCCCGATCGACAGCAGGATCCCGAGAATCGCGACCGACAGTGCGATTACGAGCAGCTTATCCCGAAAAGTCAGCGACACGATCCACGCCGTGCGGAAGGCATTCACCATCATGAGGCCGACCGCCGGTACCAGGGCAATGCTCTGGTACAGGTTCAGTTCAAAGCGCGGCGGCTTCATAAATGTTGTCGCGGCAGCAACGACCATGGCGATGATCATCCAATTCCACTGACGCTGGCTCTGCATCGTTCGCTTTATCAGCGCGAGGTTCTTCAGGCGCAGTAGCAGAAGGAAGCAGAAGAGTGCCTCGAGCAGCGCAAGGATGTTCATCTTGAACACCGACGCAAGCGCCAGCGGGCGCCCGCTGTCGAGGTCAAAACCGATACTCGAAGAAGCGACGAGCTGCGGGACCACATCAGACTGGCCAAACCGCGACACGAAATACCCGACGACCAGGAACGCAATTCCCACTGCCACCGGACTCCAGAAGACCTCGATGATCGACTCGGGCCGGTTGGCGTAACGTGCCGAGAGCAGCAGGAAGAGGCTCACATACGTAATCCCGATCGCAACGTGGTATGCAAGCTCGATCGACGCTAGATCCGGGATCTGCCCCGCCCATCGCAAAAGTCCGTACCCGATGCCCGCCACCAGTCCCGCAATTGCGATGACAAGCAGTACGACAGACCGGAACATGGACGAGACGTCCAGTTCCCGGAGCCGGCGGGAAGTGTCGGTGAGTAATCCGTGGGGCATGGATGTGAGTGTGGCAGACCCCGATTCTACACGTTTTCGGTCGATATTGTTACAACATACTGCAGTAACAAACTGACGACTCGTCCGTATGCGTTCGATGTTCGACGCGTTGTCGTGCCCGTGATACCAGTGAACATGTAAATCTGATGAGAAGAAGGGTAGTAGTCCGGATTCAGCTCCTCCTGCTTGCCGTCATGGCGGTACTCGTCATCAGCAGAGTCTTCAAAGGGCTCCCGGCACTGGAGGGTGAGATGACGATTCTTGACATCGATGCCGGTGACCTGGTCCACCGGGCTTTCGCTGTTGATGCCGAGACCGATCTCAAGATCGTAGCCTACGGCTCACTCGAAGACGAAGGTAGCGAACTGTCGCCTGAAGCCCTCGCCGCTTACCCCTGGGTCATACGACGAAAAGACCGCTCTCTTGTTTGGCGGATGGACCCGTCGCGTGGCGAAATCGTTAAGGGTACGCTTGTACGAGTTGACGACACCGTGCGCGTCGCGCCGGGCGAATACGACCTGTACTTTGCGTCGTTTGGTGTGAAGCACGTCGCACACAAGGGCAACCCGCTGCTCAGGCTGGCGGGGCACTGGACGGCAGACAGAAAGAACTGGCAGGTAGCGCTGCGTGCGACCGATGGTACCGCACTGCACGAACTTGAATCTACCGTAGACTCCGTACCGCCCGCGTTTGCTGACGCCGTCGTGTGGAGTTCCGGCCCGGTGCGGGGGCACGAAACGCGGGAGCAGCTCTTTGCGGTGCAGCACGAAACGCCGCTACTCGTGTATTCGATTGGAGAGTTCTGTAACGGCACACCCTGCGACACCGGTTGGATCGATGATCTGAAAACGGGATCGCGCGTATGGCAGCTCTCAGAAGACAACACCGTCCTCGCAGGAGGATCCAGGAATAACCGCGTCTTCAACGGCATCGTCACGCTGGAGCCAGGGACGTACCGCGCCGTCTACAAGACCGATGCCGGACACGCCTTCAATGGCTGGTACGGGAATCCTCCACTAGACCCGCTTGGCTGGGGTATCACGCTTGCGACAGCTGAAGGTGACAGCCGCGACGATATCGACCTCTTTGACCTGTGGACGGAGCGCGACGCATTTGTCAGCCTTACGCGGGCCCGGGATGACGAACATCGGACATCCGCTTTTCTCGTCGCGCGCGAAACGCCGATCGTGGCCTACGGCGTTGGTGAAATGACGAGCGGCAGCAAGTACGACTACGGCTGGATCGAAGATGATCGCGGAAACACAATTTGGGAGATGTCCTACGGGGCAACTTCACGTGCCGGCGGCTCATCCTATAACCGCGTCGAACAGGCGTTCCTTGTTCTCAAGGCCGGTCGCTACGTTGCACATTATGTCACCGACGGCAGCCACTCGTACGATGACTGGAATAAGGCGCGTCCCGACAATCCGGAGCGCTGGGGGTTGACGCTGTTCTCAATTTCTGATGAGAACTCAGGTGACATTACTGTCGAAGCAGAAGGAGCGGCTCCAGCGTCGCCCGCACCTGCGGCCGTCGTTGATGGGTCTCGACTTGTTGACCTGACGCGCGTAGGTAACGACGAGGAACTCAGTCGCGCCTTTACGCTGGAAGCCGACGGCGTGATACGAATCCG